>CAZNZH010001150.1:0-1504 GCA_964577445.1 uncultured Myxococcales bacterium | reverse complement strand
GTCGACTCGCCAGTCGCCAACGCATACGCCCGCGACGCCCCAAGAGCCTTTGCGTACGCGCTGTCCCTCGCCTCAAGGTCGCGCGACTTCGCCGCGTTCCAATGCGCTGCCGTCGCCAGCCTCGCCCCCGCCGCCAACTCAGCCCGCATGGACACGCACTCAGCCTCCGGAGCGCCCTTCGCCTCCGCCGTCTGGAGGTGCCCAAACGCATCGTCGAACGCCTCATCCGCGAGCGCGCGCTGCGCCGCAACCTTCGCAATCCGCCACGGCAGCGTCGTCGCCATCTCGGGCAGCGGCTCTGCGACCAGCGCGTGCAGCGAGCTCAGGGCGCTCGCCGCCCGGTCCTGCACGAACAGGTCGCGCAACGCCACAGCCTCCGCCGCGACCAACTCCCGCGCCGGGCTGGGTCGACATCGCGCGCCCCCCCGACACGCCAGCGCCCCGTACGCCACGATGACTCCCAGCGCCCGGCGAAGCGCGCTTAAGCGCTGGCTCGTCGCGGCACCGCGCGCCGCACCGAGCTCGCCCCGAACCCAGTGAACCGACTCCCGCAGCGCGCCATCTCGCGCGTCCGCCAACCGTCCAACCGGGACCCCAGCCGTCGCGACGGCGTCCAGCTCGGCGCCCACACAGCTCAGGTCCTTGCTGGCAACACAGCCCGAGATCCGCAGCTCCGCCGCCTGCCGTCGCAGCTCGCCCGCCTCCTCCACCGCGACCTCGCGCGCCTCCCGGGCCAGCGAATCAAGCGCCGCCGCGTCGCCCCGTTCGCGCGCCGCGTCACCATCGCCCCCGAGCCGCTGCCGAAAGGTCGCCGCGGCCTCCGCCCGCTTTGTCTCGCTGGTCCACCGCTCGCCCAAGAGCTGCGCCGCGGCGCGCACGTCCACAGCCCGACTCACGCCGGCGAGCCGCATGTCGTCAACGAGCTCGGCGTAGGCGGATGATTTCCCCTCTATCGCGGCGTGGGCGTCAGCGGTTAGCGCAGCGTCAGCCAACTCGCCGCGCTCGTAGGCCGTACGCGCGGCTTCGATGCTAGGCCCGCTCACGTTCCAGACCGCGCCGCCCACGAGCACACCGGCCACAGCCATCGCCCCCAGGAGCCGCGCGTCTCGCCCCCGAAGCCCTCCCCGCGTCGACGTGGCGACCGCGAGCGTCCCAACCGCGGCGACCGACGTCAGCAGCCCGTGCAGGACGATGCGGGCGGCGTCGACCGGCGCCAGGCCGGCAGCGTGGGCGACCACGCCGGTGACGAGCACCTGCTGCTCGACCGGGCAGTGGGCCACCGCCGGCCACACCGCGCCGGCGGTGCGGCGCAGTCCCCGTCCGAGGGCGCGTCCAGCGGCGCGCTGCGCGCCCGACACGACCCGCGCCTCGTAGGCACGCTCCAACCGGTGCAACTCGGCGAGGTCGGCGGCCGCACGGTGCGCGGCCACCGCGAACCAGGCGTCGGTGGCGCCGGTGGTGGCCAGTCGCCCGGCCAGGAACGACGCCAGGCTGGCCTCGTCGT
>CAZNZH010001149.1:0-1510 GCA_964577445.1 uncultured Myxococcales bacterium | reverse complement strand
AGCGCGACAGCGGAGAGCGCCATGGCGGAGAGCCGGAGGGCCGGACGGGAGAGGACGGCGGCGGTGGCGAGGGAGAGCAGTGGACGCATGGGGGACCTCAGGTGAGAGCGCCTTGCGTGAACGACCTCGCGGGCCGTAACTCGGCGCGGGGAAGGAACTTATCGAGTAGAAGTGAAATAGGGCTTGCGCGTGAAGGGCACGCGCAGGCCAGGTGGAGGGGGGCGCACGGTCAGGACAACGTCCTGGGCGCGCGGGTCATGCCCGGGCCTCGCTGAGGAGGTCGGTGAGGCGGGCGTAGTAGGCGGCGATGAGATCGGGGAGGCCGGTCGGATCGGAGCCACCCGCTTGAGCGACGTCGGGCTTGCCGCCGCCCTTGCCGCTGATCATCGGGGCGAGGTCGGCGACCAGACGCCCGGCGGGGGCGAGGGTGCGGAGATCGGCCGTGTTCGCGATGGCGAGGCTGACTTTGCCGTCGTCCAAGCCAGCGACGAGGACGATGCCGCTGGTGAGGGCATCACGCAGTGCCTCCGCGAGGGGGCGAACGTCCTTGCTGGCGAGGTCATCGAGGGTGACGGCCGCGATGGTTTTCCCTGCGATTACGCGAGCTTGGCGAACAGAAGCGAGGGCCTCAGCCTTCCGCCACGCGAGGCGGGCAGCGGCGAGGTCGACGTGGAGCTGGCGTCGTTCGTCGAGGAGGTGGGTGACGCGGTCGGGGACTTCGTCGGCGGCGACGTGAAGCTCGGCTGCGAGATGGCGGACTTGGGCTTCGCGCTTCAGAGCGTACTCAACGGCGGCCATGCCGGTGAGGGCTTCGAGGCGGCGGACGCCGGCCGAGATGGGGCCTTCCGAGATGATCTTGAAGAGGCCGATGTCGCCGGTGCGGGCGACGTGGGTGCCACCGCAGAGCTCAACCGACTCGGAACCCACGGAAAGAACACGGACTTCTGCGCCGTATTTTTCGTCGAAGAAGGCCACGGCGCCCTTGGCGATGGCGGCGTCGTAGGGGAGGACCTCGGTGGCGACGGGCTCGTTGTCGACGATGTGGTGGTTGACGAGGCGCTCGACGGTTTGGATCTCGGCCTCGGTCATCGGGCCATTGTGGCTGAAGTCGAAGCGGAGACGCTGGGGGGCCACGAGGGAGCCGCGCTGGCGGACGTGCTCGCCCAGGGTCGCGCGGAGGGCGTGGTGGAGGAGGTGGGTTGCCGAGTGGTTCTTGCGGGTTTGGGCGCGCGCGTCGCGGTCGACGGCGAGCTGCACGCGGTCACCTTCGGAGAGGACACCGTCCGCGATGGCGGCGACGTGAACAAAGAGGTCCCCGAAGGGTTTTTGGACGTCGCGGATGGTGGCGTGGGCGGAGGGGGCGCTGAGGTGGCCGATGTCGCCGACTTGACCGCCGGATTCGGCATAAAATGGGGTGCGATCGAGCACGATTTCAACGGTTTGGCCGGCAGCAGCGCGGGGGACGCGTTCGCCTTCGACGAGGAGGGCGAGGACGGTGGCATCAGCCGTG
>CAZNZH010001148.1:0-1517 GCA_964577445.1 uncultured Myxococcales bacterium | reverse complement strand
CGCCTGACCGACGTGCCGCTCGACATGTCCTTCGCGACCGCCCTCGGGGCCGGGACGGTGCCGCCCCCGCAACCCGTCGCCTCCGCCATCGAGGCGGTGGACTTGGAGGCGGTGGACTTGGAGGCGGAGCCCGAGACGGGCCTCGTGGCCGGCGAGATCCTCGTCGCGCTCGAGCTCCCCACCCAGCCCGAGCCGCTCCCCGAGGCGGTCGCTGAGCCGGAAAGCGCCGCCGAGCCAGCCGGCGTCGTCGCCGACCCGCTCTACGGCAGCGCGCCGCCGGAGCCCCCGGCCAAGGTCGCGCCCGCGCCTCGCCCCAAGCCCCAAGCGAAGCCCAAGCCGCGCCAGCCCAAGGCGCGGGCCGCATCGAAGCCCGCCCCGGCCAAGCCCCAGGCCACGCCCCAGGCCAAGCCAGTGTTCGAGATCTTCTGAGTTCGGCCCAGGCCGCCCGTCGCTCGCCCCTCCCGGAGACCCGGAGCACCCTTTCCGATGAATTGTATCTACGCCGCCGGCCCCCGCGCCCTTCGCGTCCTGGTCCTGACCGCCACCGCCTGTGCTCTGGTGAGCGCCGTCACGCCGCAGGCGGCGGCCGCTCAAGATCCGGCGCGCGCCAAGGTGCTCTACAACGACGCGCGCGATCTCAAGGAGTCCGGTGACATCCGCGGCTCCCTCGAGAAGCTTCAGGAGGCGTACGAGGCCTTCCCGTCGGACGCGATCCTCATCTCCATCGCCAACCGCCACCTGGATCTGGGCGAGCCCGAGGAGGCCGCGGCCGTCCTCAGCCGCATCGAGCCGACCTCGGCCAACGTCAAAAAGGAGGTCAAGCGCCTGCGCAGCGACGTGGAGGCGCGGCTGGCCGAGCCGGTGACCGTGCGCGTCACGGCGGACGCCACCGACGCCGAGGTGGCCATCGACGGCGGGCCGTACCGCAGCCTGCCCGCGAAGGTCCAGCTCTCTCGCGGCAGCCACACGTTTTCCGTGCGGGCGCCCAACCGAGAGGAGACCTCGGTGACCAAGGAGCTCCGCGGCTCCATCGAGGTCCCCGTCATCGTGGCGCTGAGCTCGCGAACGGGACAGTGGCGCGTCGCGACCGAGCCGCCCACCACGCTGGACAAGATCCGCGTGCTCATCGAAGGGCAGAGCGTCATCATGCCCCCCGACGAGCGCGCCAAGCCGGTCAGCGAGCCGCGCGTGGTGCCGCCCGGCACCTACCACGTCACCTGCCTGAAGGGCTTTGACGCCCGCGCTGACGCCGAGATCCACGTCGTGGCCGGCGAGGTGGCCGTGGCGACCTGCACCTTCGTGGAGCCGCCCAAAAAACACAACCTGCGGCCGTGGGCGTGGGCCAGCGCGGGGGGCGCGGCCGCCGGCATCGGCGTGGGCACATGGGCCCTGGTCAGCTACCTCCAAGAGAAGAAGGACTACCCGTCGGACCGCTACCAGCTCAAGTCGTCGAAGCCGGCTGTGGCGGGCGTCTCCTACGGGCTCGGCGCCGCCCTCGGCGTGCTCTCGGCGATCCT
>CAZNZH010001147.1:0-1519 GCA_964577445.1 uncultured Myxococcales bacterium | reverse complement strand
GGCCGGCCCTTCGTGGCCGCGACCTTCGAGGCGGCCGCGCCGGCCATCGACACGGATTTTCAGCCCATCGACGACCACCGCGGGTCGGCTTGGTACCGCCAGACCGTGGCGAAGAACCTGCTGCGGGGATTTTTCGAGGAGACCAAGAGCGCGCGGTTTCGCCCGCTGCCGGACGCGCCCTCGGGCACCGTGCAGGTGGAGGTGGCCTCGTGAGCGTCGAAGAGATCCCGCGCACGCCGCTTCACCGTTCAGCACTTCACGACAGCGGCTACAAGCACACCAGCGGCGAGGCGATGTACGTCGACGACCTGCCGATGCCGCCCGGGACGCTGCACGCGCTGCCGGTGCCGTCGCAGGTGGCGCGCGGGCGCATCCTGAGCTGCGACGCCAGCTCCGCACTCGAGATCCCCGGCGTGCGCGCCGTGCTCTTCGCCGCCGACATCCCGGGCCACAGCCTCATCGGCCCCGCGGTTCACGACGAGCCGCTCTTGGCCGACGGCGAGGTCTTCTTTCACGGCCAGGCCGTCGCCCTCGTGGTCGCCGACTCCATCGAGGCCTGCCGCGACGGCGTCGAGGCCGTCCGGGTCGACGTGGCGCCGCTGCCGGCCATCTTGGACATCGAGACCGCCATCGCCCACGAGTCCTACCACCTCATCCCCCACGTCATCGCCCGCGGCGATCTTCAGGCCGCGATGTCGCGCGCCTCCACGGTTATTCGCGGCGAGACGCGCAGCGGCGCTCAGGACCACTTCTACCTGGAGACCCAGGCCACGCTGGCGCTCCCCGAAGAGGACGGCTGCGTCCGCCTGTACTGCTCGACCCAGGACCCGACCGAGGTTCAGCATCTGGTCGCGCTGGTGCTCGGGCTCGGGCGCAATCAGGTGATCTGCGAGGTGCCGCGGATGGGCGGGGCCTTTGGCGGCAAGGAGTCCCAGGCCTCGAGCTACGCGTGCCTGGCCGCGCTGGCGGCGACCAAGACCGGGCGGCCGGTGAAGGTGTGGCTGGACCGCGACGCCGACATGGCGCAGACCGGAAAACGCCACCCCTTCTGGTCGCGCTACGAGGCGGGCTTCGACAACCGCGGCCGCCTGGTCGCCCTGGACGTGGAGATTTACGCCGACGGCGGCTGGAGCGTCGACCTGACGGGCCCCATCCTCGACCGGGCGCTCTTTCACCTCGACAACGCCTACTTCATCGGGGCCCTGCGCTTTGAGGGCCGGGCCTGCAAGACCAACCTGCCGTCGAACACGGCCTTCCGCGGCTTCGGCGGTCCCCAGGGCATGCTGGTGGTCGAAGACGCCCTCAACCGCTATGCCGAGCGGATGAACCAGGACCCGGCCGTGGTGCGCCACCACAACTACTACGGGCCGGCGCCGCGAAACCTCACGCCCTACGGTCAGGAGGTCGCGGATAACCGCCTGGAGCGCATCCACACGGAGCTTTGGGCGAGCTCGGATTACGCGCGGCGCCGTGACGCCATCGACGCGTTCAACGCCGGCTCCGAGCTCACCAAGCGCGG
>CAZNZH010001146.1:0-1520 GCA_964577445.1 uncultured Myxococcales bacterium | reverse complement strand
CAGGATGACCGCGACACCGGCATGGCCCGGCATTTCTCGTGGTTCGTGGCCTTCGCGCCGGCCGACGCCCCCGAAATCGCGGTGGCCGGCCTGGTCGTCAACGGGGAGGAGTGGCGCACGAAGGGTGTGGTCTTGGCGCGCAGCGTCCTCGAGGCCTGGGCCGAGCGGCGCAGCGAGCTCTCACCCTCTCAACGGTAGGCGAGCCGATAGCGCGGGAGCGCCTCGTCCTGCCAGCTTCGATACCGCAGCGCGGCCTCTTCCAGGTCCGCGAGGGCGGCCTGGGCGGACGCTCGGTCGCTCGCGTTTTCGAACGCCCGGAGCGCGGCCTGACCCTGGTCCCGCGCGCGATTGGCGGGCCCCTCCAGCCGCGGCAGCTCGCTCAGGCAGCCACGCGCGGCGGCGATGGCGTCGTCGCCCGCGCGCTCATTGAGCGAGGCCACGTCGCGCCAACAGCGATCGGCCGTCATCACGTCGTGAGCGCTGCCCGCGTACAGGCTGAACACCATCGCCACGAAGGCCGCGACCGACACCGCGCCCAAGACCAGCGCGCCCGCCTTCATCGCCCGCCGGTACGGCCGCCGCAGCACCGCCCGCGACGCCACGTACCCCAAGGCGCCGCCGGCCACAAAACCCGCGCCGTGGGCCATGTGGTTGATGTGCTGCCCCATCGCCAGCCCAAACACGAGGTTGATGGCGAAGAGCGAGAGCATCCAGCGGGTCACCGGGTGCCGAAAATTGCCGTCGATCAGCCGCCGCCGCACCAGCAGCGCCCCCAGCACCCCGAACACCGCGCCCGAGGCGCCCGCGCCGCCGATGTTCGCGAAGTAGGACGCCACCGAGCCGGCGAGCCCCGCGCCCAGGTAGATCACCGCCATCGGCGCGTGTCCCAGGTCTTGCTCGAGGATGCGGCCCGCTTGCCAGAGGATCCAGCAGTTGAACGCCACGTGCAGGACGCCCAGGTGGAGAAACATCATCGTGACGAGGCGCCACCACTGACCGGCCGCGATCGCCGCGTTGTCCTGCAGCCCCACGCGGAACATCAGCTCCATGTCCGGGCGCATGATGTCCATCGCCGCCGACTCGGTGCCGCGCCCCAAAAACAGCGCGATCGCGAAGAGGGCGATGTTGATCGTGAGCACCGCGCCGGTGACGGTCATGCCGTCGTCAGCGCCGCCCAGCCGCCCGAGAAGGTCGCGGGCGACGGTCTGCTTGGCGCCGCAGTGGGGGCACTCGGCGGAGATCCCAGCGAGCTTCCCGCACTTGCCGCACAGCCTCGGGCGTCGACTCACTACGGCGCGCCTTCAGCGTGAGCCTGACAAGCGCGCAGGGCCCGCGCGACGGGCGCTTGGTTGGTCCGATCCCTGGTCACCCTCACGCGCCCCTACTGCAAACAAAACGGAAATATGGAGCCGTCGTTGCAGGTCCCCGGCGACATCAGCGCGCCGCCGCTGTCGGGCGCGGACCCGTGCTTGCCGAAGGCCCCGCTGCCATCGGGGATACGCACCCACGACTGACCGACG
>CAZNZH010001145.1:0-1523 GCA_964577445.1 uncultured Myxococcales bacterium | reverse complement strand
GCGTCTGCGGCGGTCCGGCTATGACGTGTTCCTGGTCGGGACCAGCCTCATGGCGGCGTCTGACCCGGCCGCCGCGCTCGCCGAGCTCATCGAGGCCCGCTGATGCGCCGCCCTTGGATCAAGATGTGCGGCTTCACCGATCCCGCCTCCGCTCGCGAAGCCGCTCTCGCGGGCGCGGATCTCATCGGCGTGAACTTCGTCGCCGAGTCGCCGCGCGCGGTCAGCTTTGGCACCGCCGCGCGGATCAGCCTCGCCTTCAAGAACGCGCCCGCAGGTCGCAACCGTAAGCGCTCTCGCCGCGTCGTCGCCGTCTTCGCAAACCCCGAAGACGAGCTGGTCCGCGACGTCATCGAGCACGTCCAGCCCGACATCTTGCAGTTTCACGGCGACGAATCGCCGAGCTTCTGCCGCTCGTTCGGGCTGCCCTTCCTCAAGGCGTTCCGGCTGGCCGACATGGAGGACAGTGACGCGATCGGGCGCTACCTGGGCGGCTTGGCGGCCGGCTATCTGGTGGACGCGTGGAGCCCGGTCGCGTACGGCGGCACCGGGCGCCTCATCCGCATCGAGGTGGCGGCGCACGCGCTGCGTCACCCCAAGGGGTTCCTCGCGGGCGGCCTCAAGCCGGACAACGTCGGCGAGCTGGTGACGCGCCTGCGGCCCTTCGGCGTCGACGTGGCGAGCGGCATCGAGAGCCGCCCCGGTGTGAAGAGCCCGGAGCTGATGGCGGCCTTTGTGCGGTCGGTCGAGACCGCCTCCCGGGACGACGCGGCGGATCCGTGAGCGGCATCGCGCTAGGCGGGCTCTGGGGCGGGCTGTGGGCGCTGCTGCTGGCGGCGGCGGGCGGCGGGCTGGCGTCCCTGCCCGGCACCTTGGCCATGCTCTTGCTGCCCTGCCTCGCGGGCGGGGCGATCGGCCTGCGCCTCGGCAGCGCGCGGCTCGGCGCGGCCCCCGACGCCGGGCTCGGGCGGGCCATCGGCGTGAGCTTGGCGCTGATTCTAGGCTACGGCGGCGCGTTCGTCGCGTTCCGCTTCGTGCTCGAGCACTCGTTCGATCTCCTCGTCGAGGTCGCCGCGGTCTTCGCCAGCGCGCTGACCCTCTACGGCGCCGGGCTGGCCCTCGCGGTCGCCCTGCTCGCGCGCCGCCTGGTCCGCCCGGCCGGCCGGCTCGCCGCCCTGCCCTGGGGGGTGGCCGCGCTCATCGCCGCCGCCACCGCCAGCCGCGTGACGGCCCACATCCTGGGGTTCGAGGCCCTCACGCTGCTCGTGGTCGCCGCCTCCGCGGCGCTGGCGGCGCCGGCCATGGCCCATGTGGCGCCGTCGCGCTGGCGCGGCCGCCCGCGCCTCGCCCAGGCAGCGGCGGCCCTGACGACCCTGGCGCTCGCCGGCAGCCTCGCCGCATACGCCGGCAGCGACACCTGCCGCGACGCCACATGGTCGGCGGCGGCCCTCCCCCGCAGCGTGGCCGCCACCCTCGCCACCCTGACCGACGCCGACGACGACGGCATCTCCGGCGCCCTGGGCCAT
>CAZNZH010001144.1:0-1524 GCA_964577445.1 uncultured Myxococcales bacterium | reverse complement strand
AGCTCGTGGCGCCGGCGCGCAACGTCGACATGGAGCTGATGTACGCGGGCGAGGTGGCGCCGGAGGTGGCGCTGGACCGCGCGCAGGCGCTGAGCGACGGGCTGGCGGACCTGGCGCTGATGGGCGGAAACGGCGGCGCGCGGATGGGCGAGCCCTTCGGCGAGGTGTGGCTGGACGACCCGCGACGGGACTACGTCTTGGACCCGGCGGTGGTGCTGGCGTCGGCGCCGGACGGCCAGAAGGCGAGCTGCCCGACCCAGAACAACATCGACAACTGTAGCGCCACCGTGAACTTCCTGGGTGTGGAGCTGCCGAATCTGACCGGCTGGAGCACGCACGCCTGCACCGAGAGCGCGCTTGAGTGCGAGGTCAGCGAGGGGCAGTGCACGGCGGCGATGACCGACACGGCGCTGCCGCCGCCGCTGCGACCGCACACCGACTACCTATGGCAGCGCAACCCCTTCGACATCGGGCGGGCCAACGCGGGCGACGGGCGGAGGCAGTTCGCGGGCTCGGATTACTCGGTGCCCTACTGGAACGCGCGGTACTACGACTTCCTTACCGCGGGTAAGGGGCAGGTCCTGGCGTGGGAAGACGCCGGGGACTGCGGCGAGTAGACCGCGCGCTAGCCCGTCGGCGAGGCCAAGGGGGCGACGGGCTCGCTTCGAGCCCGCGCCACGCTTCAGATCCGCGGCTCGGCGGCCACGTGCAGGTGGCGTTCGGCCACCCCCGGCCGCTCGGACCGTGGGAACCACAAGCGCACCCGGGTGCCCGCGCCGGGCAGGGAATCGACCAGCAGGTCGCCCGACGCGCGACGCACGATGCCCATGACCGAGCTCAGCCCCAGGCCCGTGCCCTTGCCCGCCACCTTGGTGGTGAAATAGGGCTCGCCGATGCGCGCCAGCGTGCACGCGTCCATGCCGTGCCCGGTGTCCTCGACCGTGACCTGCACGTACTCGCCGGGCGGAAGCCCACCGGGCGAACCGTCCTCGGCGACGCCCTCAAGCACGACGTTGCGGGTGCGGAAGGTGAGCGTGCCGCCCTCGGGCATCGCGTCGCGGGCGTTCAAGACCAGGTTCATCAGCACCCGCTGCATCTGGCCGGGGGCGATGTGCACATGCCACAGGCCCGGCCCGCGCACGCAGCGCACCTGCACGCCGTCGCCGATGACCCGGGCGCACAGCCGGGAGCACTCGGTGATCGCCGCGTCCAGGTCGACCGCCTCAGGCGCCCCTTCGGGGGTGCCGCTTGAGGTCAGCAACTGGCGCGTCAGCTCGACGGCCCGCTCGGCCGCGATCTGGAGCGCGTCGAGCTCCGGGAGGTCGGGGACCCGCGCCGCCAAGAGGTCGGCGTTGCCCATGATGCTGGTCAGGAGGTTGTTGAGGTCATGGGCGACCCCGGCGACCAGGCGCCCGTTGGACTCCAGGCATCGGCACGGGTCGGCCGCGGGCGGGAGGTGGAGGTGGGGGACGTCAGCCCATTTTTTCCATCGAACGCGCCGATCGCTTGGCGCAATTTCGGCGA
>CAZNZH010001143.1:0-1524 GCA_964577445.1 uncultured Myxococcales bacterium | reverse complement strand
GTAGTGCGTGTAGAGCTCGATGATCTCGCCGGTGTCGCGGTGGCTGAGCTGCTCCACCGTCGAGGCGTCACCGTGCGAGGGGCGGAAACCGCGGGCGTCCAGCCCCATGCGCAGCATCGGCACCAAGCCCTCGGCCCCGAACACCTGGTCGAAGGCCGCGAGGTGGTGGGGCTGCAGGTGCACCAGGGCGCGACCGGGCAGCTCGTGCCAGAACTTCGCGATGATCGCCTCGATGGCGCCGGACTGGCCGTAGCTGATGAGCACGGGGACGCTGAGCGCGTCGTAGACCAGCAGCACGGCCTCCAGCCCGTCGGGCCCATCGACGCCGTACCATGTGCAGAAGTCGCTGTAGGCCTCGTCCAGATCGCCCAGCATGTAGGCGCAGGTCACCGGGTCGCGTCCGAGCAGCGCCTTCAGCAGCTCGCGTTCCGTGACGACTCGGGCGGTGTTTGCACGAAGATCGGGGCCGCTCACCGTTGCTCCCAGGGTGGACAGAGGCGCCCCGTATACACAGCGGCCCCCGCCCTGTCCATCGTCGGCCCGGCGGGGAGATCTGCGGGTCGGGTCTCTAAACGCGCCAGCGGGCGGGGACCAGGATGCCGTGGTGGCGGAGCGTGGTGGTCTCGGACACGTCCAGACCTACGCTGCTGGGCTCCGCCGGGCCGGCGCGCAGGGACTCGAGGGACGCGGCGACGGCGGGCGGGAGCTCGAAGACCGCGACGTCGCCGTCGAGGGCGCGCAAGAGCGCGAGGTGGACGATCTGCGCCGCGCCGCTGCTGGCCACGCCGTCCGCGTCCGCCTCGATGCGGTGGCCTAAGGTGACCAGCTCGACGCCCCCGTTGAGCGCCACGAGGTCGTCGGCCCCGAGGTCCGGGTCGCTCCCCAGGGTCAGCGCCTGGGCGTCGGGCTGGCGCGGGTGGGCGAGGGCCGCCTCGTAGACCGCGAGATCGGCGGCTGGCCCGGGCCGCCGCTGGCGCATCCACCGCGCGAAGCGGCGACCCACCGGCATCCTCAGCGCCGCGTCCTGGGCGACGAAGCGCGTCATCACCGCGCCGCGCTCGCTGTCCAGCGCGGCCCAAGTGCCCGGGCAGGCGGACGCGACCCCTTCCGCCAACTGCCGCACCGAGCGCCCGGCGACGCTCGGCAGGTCGTAGCCGACGGCGAACACGTCTTCGGGCGTCGGGAGCACCCAGTCGTTGTAGAGCCCCGCGTAGGCGTCCCACGCGGCGACGATCGCGCCGGGGCCGGGCTGGGCGGCGAGGCGGTCGATGAGCGTGTCCAGCACGTCGAGGATCTCGCCGTCGCACTCCGAGCGGACCTCCAGCAGGCGGAAACCCACGTCCTGGGTCACCCAGCGCCAGCGGTCGCCCGCCAGCGGCGCGGCCTCACGCCCGAGGGTCAGCGCGTCGGTGAGCTCCCAGACCCGCGCCGCCAGCGCGTCCAGGTCGTTGTGGTGGCCCTGCCCTGGCCCGAAGAACGCGCTGACGTAGCGCTCCATCTCCTCGGAGTCCAGTGGCGGCCCGT
>CAZNZH010001142.1:0-1527 GCA_964577445.1 uncultured Myxococcales bacterium | reverse complement strand
AGCGCTCGCGATAGGAGGCCGTGAATAGGTTCATGTATCCGACGAGGTGGGCGGAGTCGTACTGAAACGGGTACTCCCGGAGAAACTCCGTGTCGACCTCAACCCCCGGCAGCTCGTAGAGGTGGCTCTGCAACGCCGCGACTTCATTGCTATACGTGCGCTTACAACGCGGGCACTCCAGGTTGTGGTCGTCCACGTAGAGCGGCGTGTCGTGGTCGGGGCAGCGCGGCGCGGTCAAAAAGCGCCGCTTGCAGCGCGGGCAGCTCGCCACCTCCCGGGCGCCGCCGCTCCAGTTCAGTTTGGCCTTGTCGTGGGGGCAGTACGTCGCCTTGGCGTCGATAGGCTCGAAGACGTCCCCGTCCTGGGGGCAGGTGTAGGTGCGGTCGACGGCGTCGCGGATCTCGAGGAGGGTCCCGTCGACCGGGCATGTGTCGGCGACCATGACACGGGCGAGCCGGATGGGCTCCCAGACCTTGTTGTTGGCGACCGCCTCGTCGATCGCCTCGTCGACGGCGAGCCGCTCGTCGGCGCTGAGCCCGATGACCTCCGACAGCCGGTCCAGCACCTCCTCGCGCCCGGCACGGATGACGAAATGGGGCGTCACCGCGATCCGGTAGCCGGCGACGTTGCGCGCCAGGACGCGCCCCTCGCGATCGCGGATCTCCCCGCGCCGGGCGGGTATGCGCTCGCGCGAGATCACGCTGATCCGGGCGCGCTCTCGGAAGTCCTCGCCGCGCAGGATCTGGAGGTAAAACAGCCGCGCCTCCAGCCCGATGAACAGGAGGGTGAAGACCGTCAGCGCGATGCCCAGGCGGCCGCGGCGCGGTGGGGCGGGCCCGACGGAGATCACCGGAAGACCGACTCGCTCTTGCGAGACAACAACCCGTCGAGGCGGTCGAGCAGCCAGAAGATCGCTGGCGCAAAGGGCGCGGTGACGAGGGCCTCGGGCAGCATGGCGCCCAGCACCAACGCCGGCCCCCGGCTGCTGTCGCCGAAGCTGCGGTCAAAGATGAGGGAGAGCACCAGCTCCAGGAGCGACGCGCCCAGGCTGGCGACCACGGCGAGCACCATCACCCCCACGGCGCCGCGGAGCGCCAGGCGCTGCGAGAGCCGGTAGGTCGCCATCATCGCGATGACCATGATCACCATGTATAGGCCCACGGGGCTGGCCATGACGAAGCCGTCTTTGAGCAAGCCGAGCGCCAACGCCAAGAAGAGCCCGCGCTCAAAACGCGAGGTCAGCCCGACGTAGAGCACCACGATGAGCGCGACGTCGGGGGCGAATGGCGAGAGATTCGCCTGATGCAGCAAGGGCGATTCGAACGCGAGCAACAAGAACGCGACGAGGAAGATCGCGAGATCTCTCACGGCGCACCGCCCCTCACCGGAGCCGCGGTGTCCGCGTCGTAATCGGACCCGGAGTACCCGACGACGACGGCGACCTCCTCGAGCGTCGAGAAGTTCACCGCGGGCGTGACCTGTAGCTCGTAGTACACGCCGCTCTGCCGTTCCTGAAGCGAGCGGATG
>CAZNZH010001141.1:0-1529 GCA_964577445.1 uncultured Myxococcales bacterium | reverse complement strand
GGCGCAACCCCACTATAACGGGTCGCCAAGATACGAGTCTGGGCGTCTGACGCCTTCCCCCCTGCCAAATGGTGGGGAGTCCCCCCCGCCTTCCCCCCTGCGGAGACCATGACCGACATGCAACGCAGCGCCCGTGGCCCGCGCATCGTCCTCATCGGCGCTGGCAGCGCGTCCTTTGGCCTGGGCACCCTCGCCGGGCTGATGCGCACGCCGTCGCTGCGGGGCGCTACGCTCGTGCTGGTGGACCTCGACGCCGAGGGCCTCCGCAGCATCGCCAAGCTCGCCGAACGCCTCGAACGCGCCTGGGCCTCCGAGATGCGCATCGAGAGCAGCGTCGATCGCGTGGCGGCGCTGGCCGGCGCCGATTTCGTCGTGGTCTCGGTCGCGTCCGACCGCGAGGCCGCCTGGCAGCGCGACCGTGAGGCGGGCCGCGCCGCCGGCATCGAGCACTACGCGGAAAATGGCGGCCCCGGCGGCCTCTTTCACGCGGCGCGCAGCATCGCGCTGGTCCTGCCCATCGCCAAAGACGTCGAGCGCGTCTGCCCCGAGGCGTGGCTCATCGTCTACACGAACCCGCTGCCGCGCGTGTGCCGCGCCATCGCGCGCGAGACCTCGGTGCGCGTGGTCGGGCTGTGTCACCAGCTCCGCTTCGGGTACATGGTCGCGGGCGTGGGCCTGCGCGACGCGCTCGGCCTGACGGTGGTGCCCGACGACTACCGCTTCCAGTGGACCGACGCCAGCGTCGCGATGGAGCACGAGATCGGCGAGGCGGCCCGTCAGCGCCTGGAGATTACGGCCGCGGGCCTCAACCACTTCACCTGGATGCTCGAGGTCCGCGACCGGGCGACCGACAAGGACTGGCTGCCCGAGCTGCGCTCAGCGCTCAGCGAGCGGGTGCACCCAGGCTTCGAGCCGCTGACCTGCCACCTCGCGCGGGCCACCGGCTACGTCCCGGTCTCAGGCGACACGCACCTGTCGGAGTACCTGCCCTACGCGACCACCGCCGAGCGCTTCGCCCGCTACGGGATACCGCACTACGACCACGCGTGGTCCGAGCGCCGGCGGCAGGCCGCTCGCGCCGAAGTGACGCGTCTGGCCTTCGGCGAGGAGTCGGTCGAGCCGCTGCGCCACACCGCGAGCGAGGGGCTCGAAGACCTCGTCGACGCGCTCTGGCACGACACCGGCGCGGTCCAGGAGGCCGTGAACATCCCGAACCCCGGCGACCACCTCGGCCTGCCCGCGGGGGCGGTCATCGAACTGCCAGCCCGCGCCTCGCGAAGTGGCCTCGACCCGCTGCCGCTGCCGCCGCTGCCTGAGCCCCTCCGCGAGTGGTGCCGCCGCGAGACCGTGCTGGTCGACGCGGTCATCGACGCGACCCTCGACCCCAGCGAGGCCAACGCCCGCCGCGCCCTCTTGCTCGACCCCATGGTCCACGATCTCGAGGCCGTCGACCGCCTGGCCCGCGCCTTCAGCGAGGCCAGGCGCGGCCGGCGCGGCTGACGGCGACCCCCTCTTCGCACCCGACCGAC
>CAZNZH010001140.1:0-1529 GCA_964577445.1 uncultured Myxococcales bacterium | reverse complement strand
CGCCCTGCTGCGAAAGGCGTTTGTCCCGGCCAGCGACGGCGGCGTCTGGTCGAAGGCCGTGGACGGCTCGACGCTCTTCGTCCGAGTCGACGATCCGGCGGCCGCCGCCATGGCCGACACGATCATGACCGCCCTGACACCGCAGCCCAAGCGGATCGAGAGCCGGTTTTTGAGCGAGGACAAGCCGCTGCTGCTCGTGCTGGCTGGCGGCGGGGACGCGCGCCCGGCCTCCACCGCCCTCACGCGGCCGGAGGACGCCGTCGACCTCCGGCTGCGAGCGGAGGTGCCCGGCGGGATCGAGCGGCTGCACCTGAAGAAGACCGGTTTTTTCTCCTGGGAGCGCGTGGAGGACAACGGCCGCCGCACCAACCGCACCGGGCGATACCAGCTCGACAACGGGGCGTTGGCCATCGACTACCGGCAGGTGATCGAGACGCCGCGCGAGGGCGACGCACCCGACATCCAGGTCGACCAGGGGCGGCGTTCGACGCACAAGGCCGTCGTGGAGGACGGCGCGCTGATGGTCGACGGGGTCGCGTTTCGCCCCTGATCACGGTGTCGCCCGCGATCCCGGGCGCAGCCTTGCATCCGGCGGCTATGGCGGTATGATCGCGGGGTTGTCTCCTTACGGGGTCGTCCTTTTGGCGTCGTGGCGCAGAGCCCCTGCGCCGCATACAGGAGTGGACACGTGGCGGCAGACGACGACCTGACACCAGAGGAGCTGGCGGCCCAGGGGCTGGACGCGCTCGGCGCGCTCGAGGACGGCGCGGACGACCCGGCGCGCCTGGCCGAGCTTGAGCAGCTAGCGCGCGAGGTGGAGGCCCCGGGCCTCCAGGACCGCATCTTGGAGCGCTACGCGTCGTTTGGGCGCGACCTCCTGAGCGACACGCTCCCGACGCGGCTCGACCCGCGGATCTCTCGCCACCTTGAGCCGCTGCTCGGCGACGTCAGCGGCGTGCGCATCCACACCGGCAAGCTGGCCACGGAGGCGGCGGCGGCGATGCACGCGCGCGCCTTCGCCATCGGCGACGCGGACATCTTCATCGCCGATCAGCACTACGACCCGAGCTCCCCGCGCGGCGCCGCGCTCCTCGCCCATGAGGTCGCCCACACCCGTGATGCGGCGACGGGCTTCGCGATGTCCGGCGAGCTGGGTGGCGGGAGCGACCGCGAGTCCTTCGCCGAGTCCATCGCCGAGCGGCTCTCGCTGGAGCTGGCCCGCGACGCCGGCGATGACTCCGGGTTGATGGACAATCTCGGCGCCGGGACGGTTCGGCCCAAGCTGGACGCCCAGAGCATCGACCCGGCGAGCATCGACCGCCCCGACCTTGAGGCGCGGATCTGGCGCGTGCTGGAGAAGCAGGGACGCCGCGACCGTGAGCGCACGGGTAGCTGAGCCGATCGCCGCGAGGGCTGCCGCGCTGGTTCGCTGAGGAGGTGTTGACATATTCGGACCGAGCGGGGCGCCAGCGATGTCTTTTCAGGGGCTTACGAGCGGAGGGCGCTTGCCGAGCGCAAGAAACCGACGC
>CAZNZH010001139.1:0-1538 GCA_964577445.1 uncultured Myxococcales bacterium | reverse complement strand
GCCCACGGAGAGTGACGGCCGAGCAGGTGTTGTCTCCATCACCGGGGATGCTGCCACAAACCGCGCCGTCTGGCACGCGCGCCGGCCAGCGGCTGCAGCACGCCAAGATGCGAGTCTTGGGCCCCAGCGCCTACGACCGCAGGCGCTTGGTCATGAAGGTTCTGGGCGACGCCTCGAAGCCGGCGCCCTGGTACAGGCGCACCGCGGGCTCGTTTTCGGGGCGAACGACCATGTGCAGCGCGCGGGCGCCTCGCTCGACCGCCAGCGCCTCGATCATCGCGATGACCTCGCGGCCGAGGCCTCGCCCGCGCGCTTCGGGCAGCAGGTAGAGCTCGGTCAGCAAGGCGTCGCGGCCGTACCACTCGAGGTCGTAGCCCCAGGTCACCACGAAATACCCGCGGAGGGTGTCGTCTTCGAGCACCAGGCCGACGACGCCGAGCTGCGGTGAGACCAGCAGCTTCTCGAGCGCAGGCCGAGCGGCGCCGCGCACCCATGGTATCCCCTCGATATCATTGAATTGCGCCATCATCTCGAGCAGCGTCTCGACGTCGGCGAACTTGGCGATCTCGGTGCGCGGGGTGCTCATGGTCGTCGGCCTGTCGTGGTTTTCGGGCGGTTTGGGGGGCTGACGTGGCCGTCGCCGCGCTTCCCGGACGGTGGCGCGTGCTCAGGTTCCGGGTCGGCGTGGCTAGATGTCGCAGGCGGCGTCCACGGCCTGGGCGCCCGCGCGGACCTCGGCGCTGGTGGTGAGCTCGACCGGGCCCGGGCGGACGAGCCAGCCTTCCGCGGCGTCGCGACCGCAGGCAGCCCGGGCGATTTCGGTGGTGACGGGGCTCTTCACGGGCCGAGCATGGCACCGCCGGTCGGGCTCGGGCAAGGAGGTGCTCCGGCGTATCGGCAGCGGCTGAGCGTCGTCGCCATGGGACCTGCGGCGCCAAATCGCGCGCCGTAGTGACCGCCCCATTGCGCGCCGCCGGCGCGGTGCTACTCTACCGACCGCGCTCATGGCTGGAGGACCGCGTGACCGCTGGGGCCAGGTTTTGGTTGCGAAGTGTGGTGCTGGTCAGCCTCGCCGGGGCCGCCGGCTCCCTTGGGGTCGCCAGCGCTCAGTCCCCCAGCGAGTTGATCGCCGCCGAGGCTGCGCTTGAGTTCGTGCCCGACGCCGTCGAGTGCGCGCCCAAGACGAGCGCCCCGAGCCGATCGGCGCCGAACATGTTTGGATCGGTGCACGGCGAGACCTGCGCCGTGCTGGTCGCCAAGTCGCGCGGCGTCATCCCCGCGGCCACCAGCCGCGTCCACCGCGACCGCCTCATCGTCTCGTGCCTGAGCGCCTCGGCGCCGAGCACGGGGAGCCTCTACTGCTCGCACGATCGCCCCCTGTGGCGCACCCCAGGTCTGCTGCGCGTCGGAGGCGCCAGCTCAGACGAGTCGGATTCAACCATCGCCTGACCGCCCCGCGGTCCATGACTTCTCAGCTCTCGAACTCAACAAAACCCATGTTCGTATGAGGAAATCGCGATGGAAATCCTACTCATCGG
>CAZNZH010001138.1:0-1539 GCA_964577445.1 uncultured Myxococcales bacterium | reverse complement strand
CTCGAGGCCACCGAGGGTGATGAACTGGCGGATGCGGTCGAGCTCGCCGCGGTCCAGCCACATCCCGTGCGCGCGGCACTCGTCGACGACGACGCCGCTGACGCCGGCGAAGTTGACGCGGGACATCACGGTGTCGCAGCGGGCACAGCGCCGGTACACCACCGCGTCGGGCACGTGCTTCATCATCGAGCGGACGGTGCGCGAGATGTCGGCGAGCTTGGGGCGCATGATCAGCGGGCGCTCGACCAGCTCGCTGATCTCTCGCGCGTCGAGCCAGATGCCGGCGCACGCGGGGCACACGTCGACCTCCGTCTCGCGGGTGCCTAGCGCCACGATGTCGGTGGTGGCGCCGCAGCCGGGGCAGGTCGGGCCGGCCCCGGCGTGGAGCATGCGGGCGGGCAGGTCGGGTGGCAGGCCTTCCGCCTGCACCTCCCCACCGTCGACCGAGCGTTCGCCGCGCTCGACGCGTCGCAGCAGCGCCAGCACCAGCGCGTGGGCCTCGGCGGCGGTCTGCACGCGGCGCTCGACGCGCGGATCCATCAGCTTGTCGAGCAGCGCGATGAGGTCAGGCTGCCCAGAGAGGGCGTGGGTGTAGTCGACGCGCATGTCGCGCACGGGGAGCTCGGACGGCGAGCGGCCGGTGACGAGGCTCAGCAAGGTCGCGCCCACCGCGTAGATGTCGCTCGCCGGCTCGGCCTGGCCCATGTACTGCTCAGGCGGCATGTAGCCGTAGGTGCCGGCGACGGTGGAGCCGCCGAGGGTGGCCTGGCGCAGGACCTCCTGGACCGAGCCGAAGTCGATGAGGGCGGTGCGGCCGTCGGGGCGCAGGATGATGTTGGAGGGCTTGACGTCGCGGTGGAGCACCGGGGGCGTCCGCGTGTGCAGGTAGCGGAGGACCGAGAGCACGGCGGCGGCCAGGCGCAGGGATTTGTCGAGGGGGGCCGAGCCGTGGCGCTCGATGATCTGGCGCAGATCTCGACCGGGGATGAACTCCTCGATGAGCCAGAGGTCGGCGCCGCCGTCGAAGTCGTGGCGGATCAGCTCGCGAAAGCGCGGGATGCCCGGATGGTCGAGGCCGCGGAGGACCTCGGCGCCGCGCTCGAAGAGCTGCCAGACCTTCCACTCGGGGACGGCGGCGAGGTGCAGCGACTTGGCCACCCAGACGGTGCTGGTGGCGACCTCTTCGACCACGTGCACGGTCGCCGTACCGCCGGTGGCCAGCGGGCGAATGGTGCGGTAGCGGCCTTGCGAGGCGCGGCTGAGCGAGGCGTCGCGCGACATGGGGAGCGATCTACCAGAGCGCGGGGCGCGCGTCAGCCTCGGGCCGCGGGCGCCACGAGCGCGTCGATGCACGCCGCCAACTCCAGTGGGCCGAAGGGTTTGTGCAGGAAAGCGTCGTAGGCGGCGTCCTGCACCCGGTCTGGAAACTGGTCTTCGCCGTAGCCGCTGGTGAGCGCGATGGGGAGATCGGGGCGGCACGCCTTCAGCAGCGCCGCGGTCTCCCAGCCGTCCATCACAGGCATCGACAGGTCGAGCAGG
>CAZNZH010001137.1:0-1539 GCA_964577445.1 uncultured Myxococcales bacterium | reverse complement strand
GGCTCCCACCCAGGCGCTGCCCTGGGCGCTGGTCAGCTCGGCGGCCTCGAGGCTCTGGGCGACCTCGCCCGCCACGGTCCCGGCGTTCATCCGCACCGCGCCGCCGACGGTCCCCGGGACGCCGCCCAGAAACTCCACGCCGAGGAGCTGCTCTTGCTTGACGAAGCGCAATAGCCTCGTCACCGACAGCGCCGCGCCGGCCACCAGCTTATGCTCGCCCGCTCCGCCCGCGTCCCGCTCGACCGCGACGTGGTCGAAGCTCGAGCCGAGCCGCAGCACCGCGCCGGCGTACCCGCGGTCGGCGAAGAGGGCGTTGGAGCCGTTGCCCAACACCAGCCAGGGGACACCCGCCGCCGCCAGCAGCGCCAGGAGGTCTCGGAGCGCGCCAGGGGTGTCGACCGTCACGAAGGCCGAGGCCGGGCCGCCGATCCTGTAGGTGGTGTGGGCGGCCATGGGCTCGTCGAAGCGCGCGGTGAGGCCGGCGATGGCGGTGATCTGCTGCTGGAGGTTGGCGTTCATGCGGCCAAGACCTCCAGATCGTCCACCAGGGCGCTGGCGGCCTCGGGGCGGGCGAGGGCGCGGGCCCGCTCGGAGCGCTCGCGGAGGCGCCCGGGGGTGGTCGCGACGTCAAAGAGCCAGTCGCGGACTGTGTTTTCGTCCCACTCGGCCTGGCGGACCAGGAGCGCAGCGCCGGCGTCGGACAGCACGCGGGCGTTGGCCTCCTGGTGGTTTCCGGCGGCGAAGGGGAAGGGGACCAGGACGCTGGGGAGGCCGACCGCGGTCAGCTCGGCGATGGTCAGCGCGCCCGCGCGGCAGACCGCGACGTCGGCGGCGGCGTAGGCGGCGGGCATGTCGTCGATGTAGGGCAGCACGCGGGCCGAGTCGGCGAGCGGGGTGGCGGCGTAGCGGGCGCGGGTGGCGGCCTCGTCGGCCACGCCGGTCTGGTGGGTGACGGTCAGCGCCAGCTCGGGGTGGGCGGCGTGGAGGCTGGCGAGGAGCGCTGGGACCTTCTCGTTGAGAAAGCGCGCGCCCTGGCTGCCGCCGAAGACCAGCACGCGCAGCGCGCTACCGGTGGCGTCGCGGGTAGACGTCGCGGCGGCGAGCGCGTCGACCAGGGCGCGGCGGATGGGGTTGCCGGTGGCCAGGGTGGGGCGGCCGCCGAAGTGCTCTCCGGCGGCGTCGAAGCCCAGGTAGATGCGGCGCGCGATGCGGCCCAAGACCTTGTTGGTGAAGCCCGGCAGCGCGTTCTGCTCTTGGACCGCCGTGGGGTAGCGGCACAGCCACGCGGTCAGCAGCACCGGGCCCGACGCGTAGCCGCCGACGCCCAAGACGACCTGGGGGCGCACGCTGCGGAGGTGGCGCCAGGACTGAAACATCGCGACCGGGACCAGCAAGAGGCCGCGGATGCGGTCGAGGACGCTGCCGCCGGCCAGGCGCGACGACGAGATGGTCAGCAGCGGCCAGCCGAGCTTGGGCAGGACGCGGGCCTCGATCCCTTCGGCGGTGCCTACGAAGACGACGCGCGCGGCGGGCTGGCGG
>CAZNZH010001136.1:0-1540 GCA_964577445.1 uncultured Myxococcales bacterium | reverse complement strand
CCCGACTCGGCGAACGTGGTTGTACGCCGCGATGGCCAACGCGCGCTTGGCACGTTCCTGCCCGACCACGAACCGGTCGAGGTGCTCGAAGATCGTTCGGGGGGAGGGCGTGTCCGGTAGACGTCGTGCGAAAGCAGGCATGACGGGAAGTGTAGTGGGCGAGACGGGTCTGTCCATCGTCAGGCATGAACTCGCGCGCGCGACCAGCCGGCAGGCCACCCCGGGCGACCTCACCGCGCGCACCGGCGCGCCAGGCACAGTCGGTCGGTACATGTTGGTTGACACGTCGCCACCGGCGCAGGAACCATCGGCCCCTGTGTGATTCGGGGCCGCCCGGCGATCACGCCGTCACTCCCCGACAAGTTCGACGCCGAGGTGCCCGTGAAGCTTCTGACCCCAGCCCTTCGCGCTCTCGCCCTGCCCATCCTGCTCTGGGCCGCCTCGCCCGCGGTCGCTGCGACCTACCTGGTCTACGCCCCAGCCTCGGTCAACGTCGGCGGGGTCGTGAGCGAGGTGTACGTCCCGAAGCCCTTCGAGGGTTCCGATGGTCTGGCCGGCTCCGCCCTCGTCGACGCGTCCATGGCCGAGCTGGCCCGCGTGGTCGGCGCCGACCTGAGCGCCCTCACCGTCCGCCTCGAGGGGACCTCCGCGCGCGTCGTCATCGCCGACGAGGCCCGGCGCGCCGATCCTCAGGTCCTGGACCGGGCGCTGGGCGCCGCGTGGCACAGCCTGCGCCTCGCCGGCATCGCCGAGGTCCGCCTGGGCGACGCGCTCCTCGACGCCACGTCCTTCACGCGCGGCGCGCTCGAGCCGGTGTTTCCCCTGGCCGCCGCCTTGCCCCCGCGCCACCTGGCCCACGGGTTCGTGCGCGTCGGCGCGGAGATCGTCGCCGCCGCGGAGTTTCAGCGCCGCGTCGCCGCCAACGACCCCAGCCTGCAAGCCGCCATCGCCGCTGGCCTCGGCACGGGCACACCGGACGTGAAACTGGCGCTGCTGGCGGGTCTGCGTGGCCTGACCCTGAAAGACCAGCCCGCCCTGCTCATCCCGCGCCTGACCGACAGCGACGTGCGCGTCCGCCTGGCCAGCCTCGACCTGCTGCGCGACAGCCGCGACCCGCGCGTGCTCAAGGCCCTCGAAGCCGTGGCGGCGGCCGACACCGACGCGGTGGCCAAGGCCGCCGCGGCCCGCGTCCTCGTCGCGGCTGGCCGCACGGAGTTCAAGAAGTATCTGCTCCTCGAGAAGCTCCGCGCCGGCGACGCCCAGACCGTGATCGCGGCGGCCGAGGAGCTCATCGCGACCGGCGACCCGAAGCTCGTCCCCGCCATGGCCGGCCTCGTGCGCCACGCCAACCCCGACGTCCGCGCCGTCGGCGTCATGGCGCTCACCCAGTTCAAGCAGCTCGAGCTGATGGCCGAGGTGGTCGCCGACGCCGCGGTCTCCAAGGACGCGGCCCAGCCGCTCGCCCAGGCCCTGGCGGCCCAGGGGACCGGCGCCGGTCGCGCGACCGGCCTCGGCTGGCTGGTCGCCCAAGGTGACCGTG
>CAZNZH010001135.1:0-1540 GCA_964577445.1 uncultured Myxococcales bacterium | reverse complement strand
CCCCGTCGCCCAGCGCGCCGCCTTGATCGCGTTCTCGTTGGCGTCTGCGCCGCCGAGGGTGAAGAAAATGACGTCCAGATCCCCCGGCAACACCGACGCGATGAGCTGGCCGGCGCGCGCCCGGATCTCGGTCGCCGCGCCCGGGTACGCGTAGGGCAAGACGTCGAGCTGCGCCTTCATCGCGTCGATGATCCGCCGCTCGCCGTGACCGACCGTGACGCTCATGGTCTGGCTGTTGAAGTCCAGCAGCCGCTTGCCATCGGCGGTCCAAAACCACGCGCCCGCGCCGCCGGCGACGGCCAGCGGCTCCACGGAGTCCTGGCGGCTCCACGAGTAGAGCGAGTGCTCGCGGCACAGCCGGATGATCTCGTCGGCGGTCATGGGCGATAACCCCAGTCGGCGCGTCGCGCGCTCGCCGCGGTCAGTTCAGGACGTTCGGCAGCGCCAAGGTGAACGGCGCGATCTGCGCGTCGAAGCTCTCGCCTGACGCCGACACCATCTGGTAGCTGCCGTGCATGGTGCCGACCTGGGTCCGCAGGGGGCAGGCGCTGGCGTACTCGTGGGTCTGCCCCGGCTCGAGCACCGGCTGCTCGCCGATGACGCCGGGCCCGCGCACCTCCTCGATCTTGCTGTCGCCGTCGGTGATGACCCAGTGCCGGCTCAGGAGCTGGACGGTCTCCTCGCCGACGTTGGAGATGCGCACCCTGTAAGCGAAGAAGTAGTAGTCCTGCTCGGGCGCGCTGCGCTCGGGCACGTAGGCGCTCTCGACTTCGATTCGCACGCCGCGGGTCGTCGCTTGGCTCATGGCTGGGGATTACTCCGGCGCGGCGCGGGGATCAAGGCTGCGGTGTCGACCGGCAGCGCGCGATCCAGGGCGATGTCGGTGGGGCGGACGTGGCAGCGCAGGGCGATGGCCTCGACGCCGCGGGCGAGCGCGTGGCGGAGGCCCTCGGCGTAGGCGGGGTCGATGTGGCTCGCGGGCGCGAATCGTTCGGCGTCGCCTCGCTGAACGACGTAGACCATGACCGCGCGGGCGCCGGCCTCGACGACCTTGGCCAGCTCGGCCAGGTGGGTCAGCCCTCGCGCCGTCACCGCGTCTGGGAAGAGCGCGACGCCGCGGGCCGCCAAGGTGACGTTTTTGACCTCGACGTAGCAGGGACGCGGGTCGGCGGGGTTGTCGCTGAGCAGGATATCGACGCGCGATCGCTCGCCGTAGCGGACCTCGCGCCGCAGCGCGGAGTAGCCCGTCAGCTCGGCGATGGCGCCCGCGCGGACGGCCGCGGCCACGAAGGCGTTGGGGAGCTGCGTGTCGACGCCGACCAGGACACCGCCGTCGCTGGCGATGCGCCAGGTCCACTGGAGCTTGCGCTTCGGGTCGTCGTGCGGGGTCAGCCACACGCGGCTCTCCGGCTCCAGACAGCCGAGCATCGTGCCCGTGTTCATGCAGTGCGCGGTGACCTCGCGGCCATCGTCCAGGCGCACGTCGGCGAAGAAGCGCTTGTAGCGGCGGAGCAGCCGGCCTGAGACCAGCGGAGGCGAA
>CAZNZH010001134.1:0-1542 GCA_964577445.1 uncultured Myxococcales bacterium | reverse complement strand
CGCTTATGATCTTCGAGACGGGTGGCTTCCGAATCCTCGGGACGAACGTCCCCGTGCGCGCGCCGGACGACATCAAGGGCTTAAAGATCCGTACGCCGCAATCGCCGGTTCCGCTCGCGTTCTGGAAGGCCGAGGGAGCAAATCCGACGGTCGTGCCCTGGGGTGAAACCTATCTCGCCCTGGCGTCGCGGACCGTTGACGGACTCGACGCCAGCTGGCTCTCCTGGCCGCTCGCGAAGCTCTGGGAGGTGACCAAGTTCATCACTACAGTGGGCTATTCCTCGACCTCGTCCGTGGTGGATGTCTCGACGAAGTGGTGGTCCGCCCGCACACCCAAGCAGCGCGAAATCATCCTCAAGGCCGCCAAGGAAGCAGAGGACGTCGCGATCAAGGAGGAGGATCGATGGGAAGCGCGCGCGCGTGAGCTGTGCATCCAGAACGGCATGAAGGTCTTTGACCCCACGCCGATCGAGATGGCCGAATGGCAAAAGCGCGGGCGCACGACTTGGGACTCGCTGCCGGATGTCTCACAAGAGGACCTCCGGCGCATCGCCAAGATCACCGGCGTGCCGATGTGACGACCCGCGCATCGTTCGAAGGCAAGGTGGCTCTCGTGACGGGGGCCGCCTCTGGGCTGGGCGCTGCGATCTCCGAACGCCTCGTCGCGAGCGGCGCGTGTGTCGTCATGACGGACATCGACGTGGTTGCCGCGGAGCGCAGGGCCGCCGGTTTTCGGGCGGCGACGGACGTCGTCGCCCTACGCCTCGACGTAAGGAGTCCGAAGGAGGCTGAGGCGCTGGTAAACGATGTTCAGAGACGCTTCGGACGTCTCGATTTCCTCGTGAACAACGCCGGAGTCCTCGGCCCCTGCGTGAACCTCGTAGACACCACCGACAATCAGGTGAACTTGGTGCTCGAAGTGAATGTGAAGGGCGTCGTGAATTGCCTGCGCGCCGCCCTGCCGGTGATGTCGAAACAGGGATCCGGCGCGGTTGTAAACATCGCGTCCACGGCCGCGAAAGAGGGTCCCGCCAGCATGTCCATCTATGCCGCGAGCAAGGCCGCCGTTGTGGCCCTCACTAAGTCCGCGGCGCGCGAGACGGTCAACCAAGGGATCCGGGTGAACTGTGTGACGCCCACGCTGATCGAGGAGACTGGGATGGAAACGGCGATGCCCCGCGACTTCCGCGCGAACTCGATCGCCCAAATCCCGATGAGGCGTCCTGGACGCCCGGAGGAGGTGGCTGCTGTCGTGCGCTTCCTCCTGTCCGAGGAGGCGAGCTTCGTCACGGGACAGTGCTACGACGTGAGCGGCGGAAGATCGACATGGTAAGGCCGACAGAACCGAACGTGGTGAACATCGCCAACGGCGACGACCTGCCCGACCCAGATGCGGTCCGCAGCCTGTTCGACCTAACGGGAGACGTCGCGCTAGTCACGGGCGGTGCGAGCGGCTTGGGCCGTATGATTGCCTGGGGCTACGCATGCCATGGCGCGGATGTGGTTTTGGCGGACCGCGACGAGGTAGCGGCGGAGCAGTTC
>CAZNZH010001133.1:0-1542 GCA_964577445.1 uncultured Myxococcales bacterium | reverse complement strand
GCGCTGGGTGCTGACGCCGGACGCCGGACGCGTCGCCCAGCGGCTGGGGGAGGTCGCGTCGAAGGCGCTGGCGCGCGCGGTGTCTGGAGTCGACCTCGACCGCGACGCGATCACCGTGCGCTTGGCGGGGGACCCACCGTGGGCGTTGGTGTTTCGACACGGGCCGAGCGAGGGCGCGGTCATCACCCGCCACGGCGCGCTCACCTTGCCGGAGGGCCTCGACGCCCCAGCCCGGGCGCGCCTCATCGCCGCCGTGGACGCCCTGGCCCCAGCCCTGCCGTGGCGCCGCATCTCCGCGCCGCCGGTCCTGACGCCCTACCCCGTCGACCCGGGCGTCGCTGAGCGCGTGCAGCGCGCGCGGCGCCGCTGTCGCGACGCCCGGACGCCCACGCCGAGACCAGACACCGCCGAAGCCACAGCCAGCGCCCCGGACGCCGCGCGCCTCGCCACCGAGGCCGCCGCCATCCGCCACCTCGGCCTCGCCGACCCGGAGCCCTCGGCCTCCCTCGGCAGCATCGAGGCGAGCCTGCGGACCACCCGCGGCGCGCCCAAGCTCTGGGCGGCCGCCGCCTTCGAGGCCCTGCGCCACGGCCGGACCACCCAGGCCCTGGCCCTCGCCGACGTCGCCACGCGCATGGACCACCTCGACGCCGACGCCCTGGCCGCCTGGGACGCCGCCCTCGACCGCCCGTCGCCTCCGCCCCCAGCGGCGGCGGTGCCGGCGCTGCTGCCCCACCCACAGGGCGAGCGCCTCCCGCCCCTCGCGCTGTGGCTGGCCCTGGCCGCCCTGCTCTGGCTCGCTGGGGCGCACACCCTCCGCCCTCCCTCCCCGACGCGCCTGTGGGTCGCCGCCAGCGTCGCCTTGGGTGCGCTCGCCTACGCCGCCAGCGACGCCCGCCCCCCCGCCGCCGTGGCCGTCCCCCCCCTGCCCGACGCCTGGCTGGCCCCCCTCGCGGGCGGCCCCTGCGACGCCGACCCGCCGCTGTGGACCGAGACCGGCTGGCTCATCTCCGCCACCTGCGACGGCGCCCCCTCGAGCTTCCTCCTGGCCCCGCGCGAGACCGGCGGCACCGCGACCGAGGTCAGCGCCGCCTCCGACCGCCCCGGCCCCGTCGTCGACGCGGCCGCGCAGCACCTCCAAACCCTCGCGGCCGCCGCGCCGCTGCCCGGCACGACCCGCCCCCCCGACCCCGCCGCCCCCGCCGGCGCTCACACACCCGCCGATCGCGCCGAACGCCGCCTCGCCGCGACCGTGGCCGCCGCCTCGTTGCCCGCCCTCCTCCTCCTCTTTTTCGCAGCGTTCACCTCACTGTTTCGCGCCGCCCGAGCCGACCGCCGCCTGGCGCTGGCCCTCGCGCTGGCCCTCGCCGTCACCGTCCTGACCCGCACCCTCACGCCGGCCCGCATGGTGATGGAGTACACGGGCTACGACCTCACGGCGCGGCTCGCGTCCTCAGCCCCGCTCCCCCGCTACGGCGCCGGCGCCCTCTGGCTCTACGGCCCCGCCCTCGACCTGCTCGGCGTCGATCACCGCCACCTCCA
>CAZNZH010001132.1:0-1545 GCA_964577445.1 uncultured Myxococcales bacterium | reverse complement strand
CGTGCCCTCGGGCGAGGCCCTCGGCCAGGGTCGTATTCAGGGGCGTGTCGAGGGGTGTGTCCACGGACGAAAGCCTGGCGGCTCGCGGCTTGGGATGCCATCCCCGGGCGGTACATTGGGCTGTCGGGCTCGGCGTTGGCTCCGGGTGACTCGGTCCCGTCATCGCGTCCGGTTGGCTGGTCCAGCCTCGGCGCCCGTCCGCCGCCTGGCTCTTGCGTCGGGAGGGCAGGGGTCGTGTCAAGACTTAGGACTTGCGCTCCGCTCGTAGGCAGCCGCCAGCGACGTCGCGTTGGCAGGCTGGCTCCGGCACGAGTTCGTGCGTGCGGTCACGCCGTGGGGGCCAGTGGTGCGCGGGCGATTCGGGCTATGGCCGCCGCGGCGGGCGCTCAGAGGCGCGTCCTGTCGGCACGGTCCGTGCCATGCGCTCCGTCCGCGACGAGCTTGTCGAAGATCGCGTCGACGACCCAGTGGACGTGGGTGCGGCGCTCGGCGAGGGCTTCGGCGCTTTCGGGGTCTTTGTCCCACAGCGGCGCGAGCAGCGGCGCCTGGGTGTACCAGGTGGTCACGACGCCGCTCACGGTGACGTAGAGTTGGCGCGGCGCCAGGGGGCCCTCGGTGGGGGCGACGTCGGCCAGTGCGCGCTCGACCCAGCGAAAGAGCGGCGTCATGTGGCGCCGGATCACCTCGTGGAACTCGGGGCCGGACGCGGCCTGGCTGTGGATGAGGCGCGGGAAGCGGCGGTGGGTCTCCATGAAGTCGATGTAGGCGTCTACCAGCCCGTGGAGGCGCTCGCGGAGGTCTCCGCGGAGCGAGCCGGCCGCTGACTCGAGGGCCTCGAGGTGGCGCTGGTAGTAGCGCTCTATCACGCGCTCGACGAGGCCGTGCTTGCTGCCGAAGTAGTAGAAGACCAGGGCGTTGTTGACGCCCGCCCGCGTCGCCACGGCGCGCGAGCTGAGGCCGTCCACGCCGCCCTCGACCAGCAGCTCGTCGGCCGCGTCGAGGATCTTGGTGGCGGTGTCGTTACGCTCGTCAGTTCGGATGTTCATGGAGGCAAGCTAGGCGCTCGGAGGCTCTTGAGCAAGTGCTTTGAGCAAGCGCTTAAAAACCCTTGCGCTCGCCTTCGCCTGTGCTAAATGAGGGCCGTTCACATCGGCACGCACGGAGGCGGTCATGGTGCTTCAGGTCATCGACAAGGTTCGGAAGGGCAAGATCTTGGGCGGCGAGATCATCTCGCGGGCGCTCGCGGCGGAAGGCGTCGACACCGTCTTCGGCATCATCGACGGCACCTACTTCGGGCTCATCAAGACCCTCAAGCCCAGCGGTATCCGGCTCATCACCCCGCGCCACGAGGCCAGCGCGCTGCACATGGCCGGCGCCTTCGCGCGCGTCACCGGCCGAGTCGGCGTCGCCATCGCCTCCAACGGCCCCGGCGTCGCCAACGCCATCTCCGGCGTGGCCGTCGAGAACGCCGAGGGCAACCGCGTGCTGCTCATCACCAGCTCGCGCCGCGTCGGCATCACCTACCCGGACCGCGGCGGCGCCTAC
>CAZNZH010001131.1:1144-1549 GCA_964577445.1 uncultured Myxococcales bacterium | reverse complement strand
CTCAGGTCGGCCCACTCCACTGCCCGGGCTAGTTCGATCTTCCACAGCTTGCCCACCACGGAGCGCGCGACCTTCTGCCGGCGACGGGACCACGGCTTGCCCTTGTTCGTCTTGCGGGGCGCGCGCAGCCATTCGCGGAGCTGGTCGCTGGTGATCGGGTGCATGGGCACGTCCTGCACGACGTGGCGCTCGTAATACTTCCCCTCGCCCTCACGCCTCACCCCGAAGTGCTCCTCAAGGCTCTTGAGGAGATGCCAGTACAATTCAAACGTCCCCCACTCCAGGGAGCCCTTCACGTCGCGGAGGTAGCGGTCCACCGCGTCGCCGAGGTCGTGGTTGACCTGGCTGACGGGGCGGAGCCGGTCCAGGTCGCCCGCGTCAAACGCGGCCTGCACGTCCTCGATC
>CAZNZH010001131.1:0-1134 GCA_964577445.1 uncultured Myxococcales bacterium | reverse complement strand
CTCCCGTCGGGCCGCCTCCGACTTCTTCTTGGTTCGCGCGGAGAGCGCGACTCGACCGACCCGCTTGTCTGTGAAGTCGATGGCCCAGGTGCCGTTCGGCTTGCGGAAGATCACGCGGCCTCGACGGTGCGGCGCTCGTTGAACAACCGGATGCTCTCCGGGTCGATGCGGTAGCGCGTCCCCGAGAGAGCCACGTTGCGCGCCCGAAGCTCACCCGCCTTTACCAGCCGGATCACATGCTCACTGGATACCCCGCCGAGCATGGCCGCCGCCTCCGCGGGCGTGGGCCAGGTGTAGTTCGCAATGTCCTGCTCTTTCGTCCTCATGCCGCTTTCCTCTCCTGCTCTCGTTTGCGACGCAACCGCCGAAGGTCGAGCACCTCGTCCCACAGCTCCGCGATCTGCGCGCGGAGGTCCGCGATCACCTCCGCGGTGGATGCCTGGTTGGCGCGCAAGGTGGCAACGTCGCGGCGGAGGCGGCTCATAGACGCCTCCGTTTCGAGCGAACTCATGCAGCCTCCCGGCGCTTCTGCCGGCGCCCCTCATCCCGCGCCCGCAACTTCTTCTCGTGCATCAGATACTTGCAGCGGTGGCAGTACTTCTTGATCCCGTCCGCGACGATCATCAGGGTGCATCCGTCCCCCTCGCACTGGCGTAGCGCCGGCTCCTTGGGCGCCTCCGTCCAGGGGGTGTAGATGATCCCCCGCTTCGCCTTCTCCCGCGCCAGCCAGCGCCAGTCCTGCGGCGTCAGGGGGCGCGGGGGGTTGTGTCGGTTGCTGCTCATGGCGTCTCCGTGTCTCGCCAGGCGAGGAAGCACGGCCAGCAGATAGCGCCCCCGCGCTCCGGCAGGTAGAGCGACAGCCCGCCGGAGCAGGGGCGCGGATCGGTCGGGCAAAAGGCGCAGGGAGTCACGCCGCCCTCCTCGGCTCGGCATCCCCCCACGCCACGCCGGCCGCGTCGAGCTTGGCATCGATGATCCGCAGCCGGTACGCGGTACGACTCTCTCCGTAGCGGGGGCGCGGGGGCTTCACGGCGTACCTGCGGCGGATGGAGACGTAGCCCCAGGCGGTGACGCCGAGCAGGGCCAGCCAGCCGTAGCGCCTCATGCTGCCCTCCTTTCCTTCGGCAGCGGGTG
>CAZNZH010001130.1:0-1550 GCA_964577445.1 uncultured Myxococcales bacterium | reverse complement strand
GTCACGGCAGCCAACATCAAGGTGGACTGATCGGGTGGCAAGTCGCTCGACTCGGCCTTCAACCACCGCGCGCCCTCGAGCAACGGATGCCATCCATAGACGAGTGAGATCATGAAGCCGGGTTGTGTCCCAGGACGTGGTGTAGGAAGTCGGTGAGCTCGTCGTCGGTCCTTCCGCTCGGATTGCTTCCCTACATCGAGCCAGCGCCGCGTCGAGCGTCCTTCGGCCGAATCTGATAGCATGGCCGCCGCGAGTTTGCCTGGGCGACTGCCCCCCGTTCATGCATCGACCCGACGGAGCGCGCGTTTCAGCAGTCAAGCCTCGCGGTCCTGTGCGGCCGGGAATGCGCGGTTGCGCCGCGCTGCTGGCGCTGGTTGCACACCTGTTCCCTTTTGCAGCCGACACCGCCTACGGCGTGACGCGGGAGGCCCCCAGCGTCGCCAAGGGCGATCGGTACGAGCGCGGCATGTTGCTGTGGAACGATAGCGAATTGGACGAAGGGGACGTGTTTTATTCCTGGGTCTTCGTCCTACTGCACACGGGGCTCGGAGAAGCGTGGCACATCGATCCCAGTTCACCTAACCCGGTCCAAAGTCCCCCGGCATTGGAGCCGCGTGACGAGCCGGCGGATGGTTCGCCCATCCCGGTGCCGGTCGCCTTTCCCAAAGCCTGCTCCCCGCAGAGGTTCGCCGCGGTCCATCCGAGCCAGCGCCTGATCTACATCGCGACCTCCGGGGGAACGCAAGGATTCATCTGTGCGTTCCGCTTCGACCCGGTCGCGCTGACGCTGACGCCGGCGCCGGGCTCGCCGTTCGCCACCGGCGGCGAACCGGTGCGCTCATTCGCCATCGATCCCTCCGGCACATTTCTCTATGCCGTCGGCAACGACAACAGCGCGGCAGTCGCATTCACGATCGATCCGACCACCGGTGCACTGACCAAGCTCGCCGGCTCGCCGTACCCGACTGCGGCCAACCCGATGTCGCTCGCAGTCGATCCATCCGGACGCTTCGTCTACGTTGCCACGTCGGCCAACAAGACCTTCGCCAGCACCATCTCCGCCTACGCGATAGACGCCGCCACGGGTGCGCTCACCCCGTTGCCCGGATCGCCCTACAAGGTGCCGGACTCCGCCTACGCGCTGGCCATGGACCCGCTGGGGCGCTACGTCTACCTCACCACGGGCGATACCCTCCAGGCGTACGCGATCGATCCCGCGACGGGCGTGCCCAGGCCGGTCGGCGCGCCCGTGCCGGGTGGTCCGAGGGTCGCCGTGGACCCGGCGGGGCGAAGCGTGTACGCGGAGTCGCAGCAATACATCGACCCAGTCCTGCAAGGAGGCTTGCGTTCCTACAAGGTCGAGGCCGACGGTTCGCTCACCGCGATCGGCGGGTTCGTGCCCACGGGCGGCAACTTCGAAAGCCTCGCCGTTTCCCGCTCGGGACGCTACGTCTACGTGGCGAAAAGCGAGGAGAAAGCCGACTTTTCCGGGTACGACTACAGCATCGCGGGGCTCCAACGCAACGAGACGACCGGAGCGCTAACCCCCA
>CAZNZH010001129.1:0-1552 GCA_964577445.1 uncultured Myxococcales bacterium | reverse complement strand
CCAGCGCGTGCCAGAGCTGGTATCGCGCGGCGGTGTCCCAGATCTCGAGCTGGCGCGCCTCGACCCGCGACCGCAGGCCGTGCGCGCCAAACGCGCCCATCGCGACGCCCACCGCGCCGAGCATGGCCCCCGCCGCTGCGTACCACCGGTCCATCGATCCCTCCTGGCCGCGCGCTCACAGGGTCAGCGGGCCTGTCTCCACAAAAACAGCGTGTTGCCGTCTGTATCTTTGAAGGTCACGTCCATCCGCTTCGCGGTCAACTCCAACACCGCGTAGCCCGGCGTCGAGGCGCCGAAGAGCTGGCCGTCGCCGCAGCTCGGCGGACAGGCCGGGCGCTCTCGGGCCGCCGCGGTCGCCCCGCTGGTGAGCGCCGCGATGCCGCCGTAGACGCCAAACTGCAACACATGGGCGTGGCCGTTGAGCCACGCGTCGGGCTTCAGGTCGTGCGCCGTCAGCCAGGGCCGCACCGTGTCCTCGCCGCTCTTGGCGTGATAGCAGCGCAGCACGTGGTGCGCGGCCGCGAGCTTCCAGCCCCTGTGGCCGGCGAAGGCCGCGCGCGTCATGGCGGCTTGCTCGTCGTCGAGATCGTTGGAGTCCAGCAGCGCCACGATGGCCACGCCCAAATCCAGCGTGTAGGCCCGCGAGGGCATCAGCAGCTCGGGCTCGGCGGCCGCGTAGGCGAGGATGCAGGCCTCGCGCGCCGGGTCGCGGCGGGCGTGGGCCACGTCGTGGTTGCCGAGCACCAACAGCACCGGGGCGCCCAGGCCGCGCAGTGCCGTCCCGATGCGCTGGTCGAGCAGCGCCCGCACGTCGGCGCTCATGGTGCCGTCGCGGCAGAGCGGGGCCTCCGGGTAGACGAGGTCGCCCAGGACGATGACGTAGTCTTTGACCTCGGCCGCGACCGCGCGGTGGACCGCGTCCATGTCCGGCCCGGGCATGCCGGTGTCGCCGATCAGCACGATGCGGACACGCTCTTTGGGGGCGGCGGTCAGCGGCGCGTCGCGGCGGCCCGGCTCCGGCTGGGCGGCGGCGGACGCGGGCGCATCGGGCAGCGCGCGGCAGGCGGCCAGCGCGACGAGCGCGACGAGCGACAAGGCCAACGCAGCGCGAGCTCCAACCACGGACGACCTCGGCGAGGGATGGGCAGCGGGCCGCGCGCACGCGCGACGGCGCCGTGCGCGAAGCTGCTACGGCGTCGCGACCTGGACGTCGAAGGATTTCACCACGACCGCGCCCGCCGCGTCGGTGACCGGGACGTCCGGGCCGGGGAACTCGAAGTCGCCGATCTCGCCGCCATCGCTGTGCAGCATCGCGTAGAGGGTCTCGCCGTCGAGCGCGTCCCGATCCAGGGTGACGGCCACGTCCGAGTGGCTCCCCGCGAGGACCGACGCGAACCCGATGACCCCGCCGAAGCTGCCCGAGCCGGTCTGCTCGTGGATCACGATCCAGCCATCGGTCGGCGTGTCGACCGTCTTGACGACGACCTCCCGTGGCGCGCTCAGGGTCTGGTCGCTCACGGCCACGGCGGCCACCGTGTCGCCGACCTTCGTG
>CAZNZH010001128.1:0-1559 GCA_964577445.1 uncultured Myxococcales bacterium | reverse complement strand
GTCCAGAGCACGGGGATGCGGACCGTGCCGGGCCGGACCGAGGCGATGCGGTATTCGCCGTCGAGGTGGGAGCCGCGTTCGATCAGCAGCACGCGGCCGTCGTCGCTGAAGACGTTGCGCTGCACCTGGCAGCCGACGAGGCCCGACGTGGCGCTGATCACCTTGGTCTTGAGCGCGCAGGTAAAGGCCGTGCCCTTGGGCAGCGTCAGGCTGCGGTTGCCGAGCATCGAGGCGGCCACCTTCGGGGTGGAGGACCCCTGAAGCTGGCCCCCGAACAGGCCCCCTCCGGCGGCGGTCGCTCCGACCGGTGGGGTGCCCGCGGCCGGGGGCCCACCAAGGAGGGCCCCCGAAGGCATGGTTCCTGTCGCCTGGCCGGTGGCCATGGCGGCGGTCTTGGTCAGGCTCTCCAGCATGCCTTGCAGCTGCCGCTGGTAGCCCTGCAGGTTGCGCTGCGTTGCGGCGACCGGATCGTTGGGCTCGGTGGCTTCGGCGGGCAACGCTCCCTCGGCGGAGGGAGACCCGGCTTCCGTCCTTCGGGTGGAAGCCCCCGGCGGCGAGAGGGCTCCCGGCCGGGTGGTGACCAGCAAGACGGGGGCATCCTCCGGCGGGACCACTTTCGGGCCACCCGATGCGGGTGCACCCGATCCCGTGCGTCGCACGCCGATGGGCTCGGCCAGTTCGTCGGCCGTGGGCGTCAGCGCCGGGATGCGCGGCGCGGTGGCCACGGTGGCGCTCGCGGTCGGGGCCGGCGGGATCTCCAGCCGGCGAGGCTCTGACGTGGCCGCGGTGGGCTTGTCCTTCACCAGTTTGGACTCGGCCTCGTCGGCCTTCTTGCCGCTGGCCGAGACGCGCTGGACCGTGTACGCGGCGACTGCGACCATGGAGCCGATCAGCAGGGCCACGGCCAGCAGCCCCTTCTTCGACATCGAGATGCGCTGTCGGGTCGCGACGTTGGGGATGCCGGGCTCGCCAGGCAGCGGCGAGATCGTGTTGCCGTCAGCTGCCCCATCGGCGCCGAGGCCGGGCTCGTGGTCGCGAGGGTCCCGCGTCATGGCGTTGCTCCTTTCCGGACGCCGGTCGGTGCGCTGTTGCCACCGGCATCGACCTTCAGAACGCGCTGTACGCCGGGGACCGTGGTGCCGTCGCCTGGTGGCCGCCCGTCCAGGTCGAAGGCCTCATTCCAGAGGCCGACGACGGCCGAGCCGGCGCGCAGCATCAACTTGCGGCTGACGCGATCGACCACCAGCAGGTCGTCTTCCATGCGGGCGTTGACGAGGGTCTCGCTGCCGTCGCCGAGCACGTGAAACACCGCGGGCACTTCGCGATTGCCCGGGAACCGAAAGTACGTGAAACGGCCGTCGTCGAAGACGAGCGTCGGCACGATGTCCTGCGAGTGTTCGCCTTCGGCGATCGAGTAGTCTGTGTTGAGGGGTTGCGGTTTGGTCTTGAGTCGGTCGGCGACGATCTCCGCGGCTGACGGTGGAGGTACCGATGGGCGTGTGGCGACGGGTTCCGGGGGCACGGCGGCACGGGGGAAGGGTCGTAGCGGCGGTGGGGGT
>CAZNZH010001127.1:0-1562 GCA_964577445.1 uncultured Myxococcales bacterium | reverse complement strand
GTGGCGCCTCGGCCAGGAAAACCCCGTCACCTTGCTGGCGCCGACCTGGGGCGCGTTCCGCCTGGGCACGCAGATCCTCGGCGGCGACTTCACCGCGCGCCTCAACAGCGTGCTCCGGGTCCGCGAGGGCCTGACCTACGGCGCCCGCTTCAACGTCGACTACGGCGGCTACGACTCCGGCTCGATGGAGGTCGCGACCTATGTGGCGCCCAAGGACGTGGCGAAGGCCATCGACCTGAGCCTCGGCGAGCTCGAGGCCGTCACCGAGGCCGTGTTGCCCCAGGCCGAGATCGACGCCTTCAAGGGTAAGATCATCAACAGCTTCCCGTTCAAGTTCGAGACCATCTCCGACACGCTCGAGCAGTATCTCTACCTGGCCGTCGACGGCGTGGACGTCGAGTGGCTGGCGACCTACATCGACCGCATCGCGGCCGCCACGCCCGAAGAGGTCCATGAGGCCCTGTCGGTGATCGAGCCGGAGCGGATGACCCTGGTGGCCGTCGGCAACCGCGACCTCATCGAAGTGCTGTCGCGATACGGCAAGGTCGAGGTAGTAAGTGCGGCCGACTTCCTGCAATCCGGGCTCGCCCGCGCGACCCCGGTGAAGTGAGCTCGCCCGATGACCAACCTGACCCGCGAAGAGACCGACGGCATCACGAGGCTCAGCCTCGCCTCGGGCACCGGAAACCCGCTGACGCCCGAGATCCTGGCCGAGCTGCGCCAAGCGGTCGCCGACCTCCACGCCCGCCCTCCCCGGGCCCTCGTGCTCGACGGCGGGGCCGGCAAGCTCTTCTCGGGCGGCTTCGACGTGCCGACCATCGCGACCTACGATCGGCCAGCGCTCAGCGCGTTTTTCGGCGGCTTTTTGACCATCGTGGACCGGCTGCTGGTCCTGCCCTGCCCCACGGTCGTCGCGATCCACGGGTCGGCCATCGCGGGCGGCTTCATCCTGAGCCTCGCCTTTGACCTGCGGGTGGTGCAGCGCGGCTCGCTGAAGCTGGGCTTGAGCGAGGTGGACCTCGGCATCGCCGTCCCCGCCGGCACCCAGGTGTTGCTGGCCGAGCGGACCTCGCCCCAGGTCGCGCGGCGCCTGTCGCTCACCGGCGAGTACATCGGCGCCGACGAGGCCGCGCGCGTCGGATACGCCGACTACCTGGTCGACGACGCGCAAGCCGAGGCCCTCGCGCTGGCCACGCGGCTGGCGGCCAAGCCGGGCGCGGGCGCCAGCGAGACGCGAGGCTTCCACGCCGAGGCCCTCCGCCAGCGCGTGGCCGCCGCCGACGCCGAGTTTTTGGAGCCCTTCTTGGACACCTGGCTCTCCCCGCCCGCTCAGGCCCGCCTCCGCGCGCTCGCCGCCCGGCTGACCCGATGAGCCGGCGCAAAGACGAGCTCCCCGAGGCCCGGCGCATTCGACCCGACGGCACGCTGGTCATGTTCGCCGGCGGCGGCCTGCTGGTCGCCAACAAGCCCGCGGGCCTGCCCTCGACCGGCCGCACCCTCGATGACCCCGATTGCCTCCAGTCGCTGCTCATCGAGACGCTCGGCCGCCGCAAGCTCTGGGC
>CAZNZH010001126.1:0-1563 GCA_964577445.1 uncultured Myxococcales bacterium | reverse complement strand
CGGATGATTCCGTTCCGCACCTCAACACGTATTCGGTGATCCAGGGCATTGCCGCAGCGGGTGGCTGCTGGCTGTGTGCGGTCAACACGCAACCCATCGACGTCTACGGGCCGTAACGTCGAAGATCGGCCTACTCGACCAGTGCTCGTGGGCCGGCAGCGCATGGCGATCGATCGATCCACGGAACTGCGCCGTGCGCTCGCGGTACTGCGACATTGGACTATGATGCCCGGTGATCGTCGGCAGCGTCGCGCCGCGTCGGTGCGGCGATGTCGTGAACGAGGAGGAACCCAATGTCCCGAAGCGGATTGAATGGCGGAAAGTGCAGCATGCGTCGGCTCGTATCGACGTCGATCGTCGTGATGGCTGCGGCGACTCTGGTCGGGGTGGTAGCCGCTCCCCAAGTCCGCGCGCAGGGGGTGACGCTGAACGTCGTCGACGTTGCCGGCAACCTCGCCTTGACGCAAGAGGCCTTCGAGCTCTACGCCAAGAAGAATCCGAACAAGGTCGCCAAGTTCGTCTTCACCAAGGCGCCCGCTCCCGAACTGCCCGGCAAGCTGAAGGCGATGCAGGCTGCGGGGCGCTCCGACATCGACCTCGTCCTGACCGGCGTTGGTTTTCTCGGCAACGCTGTGGAACAAGGGTTGCTCGTCAAGCTCCTTCCCGATCACGGCGGCAAGTTCCCCAACCTCATGGAGAACTACATTCCGGCCGCAGCGAAGATGCAGGAGCTCGCGCAAGGCCAAGGCATCGAAGTGGTGTTCATGCCGGCCGGCCCGCTCCTCGAGTACAACCCGGCCAAGGTCAAGCAGGTGCCGACCACGCCGCAGGAACTGCTCGCCTGGTGCAAGGCGAATCCGAACCGGCTGATCTACGCGCGTCCGGCCAACTCCGGGCCGGGCAACACGTTCATCATGGGCCTGCCGTACATCCTCGGCGACAAGGACCCGAAGGATCCGGTCAAGGGCTGGGACAAGACCTGGGCGTATCTCAAGGACCTCAACTCCTGCATCGAGTACTACCCGACGGGTACCGGGGCGGTCATGAAGGAACTCGGTGAAGGCTCGCGCGACATGACGGTGACGATGACGGGCTGGGACCTCAACCCGCGCATCCTCGGCATCGTGCCCAAGGAGTTCCAGGTCGCCCCGTTCAAGGGCATGACCTGGGTCAACGACGCGCACTACATGGTGGTGCCGAAGGGCGTGTCCGGCGACAAGCTCGCGGCGGTTCTCGACGTGATGGCGTTCATGCTGACGCCGGAGGCGCAGGCGTTCACCTACGACAAGGGCTACTTCTATCCGGGTCCGGCGGTGAAGAACGTGCCGCTGTCGATGGCGCCGGCGGCGAGCCAGGCGCTCATCAAGGAATTCGGCCGGCCCGAGTACGAGAAGTGGTTTGCCGAGTTCCCGCATACGCAATCGCTCGAAGCCAAGGCGCAGGTCGACGCGTTCCGCATCTGGGACCAGCAGGTCGGCTCGCAGAAGACGAAGTAGCGGCTGTCCGCAGTGCGCGTGATGCCTCGTCGCCGGTCGCGAACCGCGCCGCGGCATCACGCATTCT
>CAZNZH010001125.1:0-1564 GCA_964577445.1 uncultured Myxococcales bacterium | reverse complement strand
CTGGCGCCCGCGGTCGCCCGCTGCGTCAGGGCGGAGCTGCCGCTCGACGCCGTCCCCACCACGCCCAGCGTCTCCCGGCTCGAGCGGCGCCTCGACCTCCGCCCCTAGCGCGCGCGGGCATCCTCGCCCGCGCGGCGGGCTCAGTTCGCCCGCTGCATCACGATGGCGCGTCCATCGGCCAGCATGAAGCGGATGTTGTCGTCGTCGTCGATCCGCAGCTTGGCCTTGTCCACGCTCCCGTCCTTGCGCTTGATGGCCAGGACGACGTCGTTGTCGTGCGCGGACGCGATGGTGTAGCTGCCGCTCCGCGGGTCGTCCGTCGGGATGGCGACGGTGACGCTCGAGCCCGAGAACTCCATGGAGAAGGACTTCACCCAGCCGGTCGCCGCGGCGATGTCCCGCTCGTCGAAGTTCTCGACCGAGTCGCCATACCATCGACCCTCGAGCTTGCGCTGCATGGGGTGACCGCAGCCGGTGAGAGAGGCCACCACGCCCCCGACGAGCAGAGCCGCCAGACGACGCGAGACGAAGGATCGAGGGGACTGCATCATGTGCGCAATGATACGACATACACCCACAATGGCGCACAATTCTTTGTGCTGTGCGCCTGTCTCCGGACAGGCGTTCAGCGGCAGCAGCGCACGCCGAGGCTGTAGTCGAAATAGCTCCGGGGGTGGCTAGTGATGCGCGCGTCGCAGCCCTCGCGGGTCGAGCGTGCATAGAAGCCGCCATGGAACGCGCCGCGCTCGTCGGCGACCCACTCGTCGAGGTTACCGACCATGTCCAGCACGGCGTCGGTCCCCCACTCACTCCGGCACGTGCCGGTCGCTCCCGTGGCGCGCAGGAGCGGCGCCGTCCCAGCACGGACCTGGTTGAGGCGCGGGTCTAGGTGGCCCGTCGAGGCGTCGTCGTGGAGCAGCGCCGCCGGGTGCGCCTCTCGAAAGACGTTGCACGCGCCCTCGACGTAGCGCGCGCCGTAGGGGTACTTCCGCCCTTGCTCGCCTCGGCACGCGCGCACCCACTCGCCCGCCGTACACAGCCGCTTGCCCGCGTTGGCGCAGGCGCGCTCTGCCAGCAGCCCGCTGATGTAGCCCGCGGGGGTGACCCCGGCGCGCGAGATCGCGCGCGGCTCGAAGTCGTCGCTCGTCTGCCAGTCGGGCACCGAGGGTAGCGGCATGGCGCGCGCCTTGGGCCCCCCGGTCCGCAGCGCCAGCCCTGGCCACTCGGTGGCGATGCGCTTCGCGGTCGCTGCCCGAGGCGGATAGTAGGGAGAGAGCGGCCGCCCGTCGTCCGCACGGGTCAGCTGCGACTCCCAGCGGTCGATGCAGTAGGCGCCGGCGACGTCCACCATCTCCGGGGGGCAGCGGCCCAACGGGGAGCGCGAGGGCGGTGGCGCGACGCCCAGCGCGGGGGGCGGAGTGCCCGAGGGCGCGACGTCGCCGGAGTCCGGGAGGTAGAGCAGCCGGGGCGGCGGCTCTGGGGCCGCCACGGGCGCTGGCGTGCTCGCGCTGGCCGACGGCGCCGGTGGCTCCTGCCGTGAGCACGATGCAGCGAGCCCCCCGAG
>CAZNZH010001124.1:0-1565 GCA_964577445.1 uncultured Myxococcales bacterium | reverse complement strand
GCCGAGGCGGGAGACGACGTCGCGGGCGCCGATGGGCGGAGCGAGGGTGTCGGCGAGGTAGATGGGCAGGCGGGCGGATAGCGGTTTGCCGGGCGGGGAGAGTTCGCGCAGCAGGCGGTAATGGGCAACGGTGTAGGGGCCGACGAGGAGTTCGAGGCCGTGCAGGCGTTGGGCGAGGGCGGCGCGTTCCTGGTCGAGGGCGCCTTCGCCGAGGGTGGCGCGGACCTCGTCGGCGACGCGCTCGGCGACGGCGATGGGGAAGGTGCCGGTGCCGCAGGCGGGGTCGAGCAAGAGGACGGCGGGGTCGGTGAGGCCGCGCGTGCCGAGGGCGGTGCGCAGTGCGCGGTCGGTGGCGCCGACGATGAAGCGGACGACGGGGACGGGAGTGAAGAAGACGCCGTTCTTCATGCGGGCGGCGTGGTCGAAGACGTCGAGGAAGTCTTCGTAGAAATACAGGATCGGGTCGCTGCCGGCGCGGGGGGCGAGGAGGCTGGTGTCGATGACGTTGACGGTGTCTTGCAGGACGTCGAAGGCGACGCCGAGGAGGTTGAGCAATTCGTCCTGGGTGAGGGCGCGCAGGGTGGCGCGCAGGAGGGGGTAGGCGCCTTCGGGCAGGGATCGGTAGGCGTCGCGGGTGACGGGTGCTGCGGTGGCTTCGCGGGCGAGGAGGAGGCCGAAGGCGAGGGTCTGGGCGAAGGCGTTGGCGAAGAGGGCGTTCTCGTCGGAGGTGTCGTAGCCGCCGGCGATGGGGTGGGCGAAGAGGGTTTCGCGGAATTCGGCGCGGACTTCGGAGAGTTCCGGCGGGGCGCCGTCGCGGCAGAGGTCGCGGACGATGTCGCGGGTGAGACGGGCGGCGTGGGCGAGGGCCTCGGCGATCTGGCGGGGGTTGCGGGGGGCGGACGGGACGGCGAGGACGAGGGTTTCGAGGATGGCGAGGAAGGGTGCGGGGTTGTGGCGGCGGATGAGGCGTTCGGCGGCGGCGTCGCTGGTGGCGGGGAGCAGGGCGGCGGCGGGGAGGATGTGGGCCTGCTGTTCGATGTCGCCGCGGCGGTAGAGGTGGATTGCGTGAAAGTTGCAGAATCCCCAGGTGGGTAGGCCCTTGAAGCGTTGAAACTGGTCTTTGTCGTGGCCGCGCAGCCTCGTTGGGTTGAGGTCGGTGTCCGGCTGTTTCAGTTCGATGAAGGCGCGGGCGGGTTCGCCGCCGCGCTTGAAGGCGATGTCGGGGCGGCCGATGCCGGGGCGGCGGAATTCCGGGAGGACGCGAGGGCCGTGGGGGTGGCGGTCGGCGATCAGGGCTTCGAGGAGTTGTTGCATGCGGGGTGCGAGCAGGAGCTCAAGCCCGGTGCCTTCGCTGGCGGCGCCTGGGTTGGCGCGGCGGTCGCGGCGGATGTTGGTTGCGTATAGCAGCAGGTGGTCGTGTGCGTCAGGCATGGGGGGAGATTGGTGCGGGGGCGTCGGCCGGGATGAGCATGGTGGGCGAGGTGGGATCGCCGGCGCCGTGGGGGGTGCGGGCTTCGAGCAGGCGGTAGGGCACGGATTCGGCGGCGCGGACGTGTTGTTCGCGG
>CAZNZH010001123.1:0-1567 GCA_964577445.1 uncultured Myxococcales bacterium | reverse complement strand
TCGAGGGTGCGTGTGTCGAGCGCGGTGGCGCCGAGGAAGCCCTCCGCGGTGGCGGTGTCGTAGGCAGACTCGTACCAGTCCGCGCCGCCGCCCTGCCGCTCGGCGAGGACGAGCAACTGCTTGCCGTCCGCGAGCAACTCGCCGAGGGTCGGCCACGGGTCGCCGGTCGGGTGGGCGTAGGCGCGGCTCGCCAGGTCGGCGCGTTCGAACTCTCGGATCGTGTCTTCCGGGGAGGTGTAGTCCTGCAGGATGAGGATCAGGAACTCGCCGGGAGACGCGTTGAGGTAGTCCCGGATGTCGACGAGCGCGGCGGCCAGCGGGGTCGCGCCCAGCTCGCAGAAGGAGTGGCAGAGGAAGATCTCGCGCTGTCCGTCCGCGCGCAGGCGCCCGGCGATGCGCTCCGCGGCCGCGACGACCTCCTCGCCGTGGCGCGCGACCAGCTCGGCGCGCCGCATGTCGTAGCCGACGGTGAGCACGCCCTGCGGCGAGGGGATGCCGTAGTAGGTGTCGATGAGCAGGGCGCGCACACCGTCCTGGAGCTGCCGGGGGATGCCGTAGCGCTGCGTCGGGTAGAACCAGCCGCGCTCGGAGGCGGCGGCCATCGAGTTGTGCGTCGCGGGGAAGACCACCTGGTCCAGCGGGACATCGCAGAGGAGGGCCGACCCGTTGCAGGCGGCGATGCGGGCCGGGGCGACGGGGCTCGGCTCCACCTCCGGCGTGCCCTCGTACCAGAAGGCGACGGCGGAGACGATGGCTAGTGCAGCGAGGAGGGCGTACGCCGCGAGCAGCAGCCGGGCGCTGCGGACGCGCTCCCCCGGCCGCAGCTCCTGCACCCTCGCGAGGGCGTTCCGCAACAGCAGGAGCATGCCGCCCCCCGCGAGCACGAATCCCGCCGCGATCACGATCACGCGGATGGCGTCCACCGGCCACCGGGCGAGGGCCAGCCCGGCCAGCGCCAGCGCGCCCCCGGCGATCGTGCGTCCCCAGAACGAGCGCGCGAAGAACCGCCGGACGGCCATGCGGTCCGGGAGCCGCCCGGCGGCGAGGACGCCCGCGATCCCGGCCAGCCCGAGCGCGAGCAGGCCCAGGTTCCAGCCGCGGTATTCCCGCAGGAGGCTCCGCCACGCCAGCGTGACCGCCTCACGGGCGCCCTCGCCGCCGGGCAGACGCGCGGCGAGCCACGCCTCCGCGAGTGGCTGCGCGACGAGCCCGGCGCCCGCGGCGAAGGTCAGCGCGCCGATCGCGAGCAGCGCTCCACCCCGCCTCGATGGGGCGACGGCGACAGCCCCGACGCCGAGCAGGGCGGCGAGGCCGAGTAGTGGCCACCTGAAGCCGGTGAGCCGGTCGAGGCCGTCGAAGAGCCCGGTGCGCAGACCGACCGCCGAAGCGTCGATGCGCGTCGTGTCGAGTCCGGCCTGGAAGCGCTCCGCGACGTCCGGCGCCACCCGCTGCATGAGCGCGGACGCGAGTGTGAAGACGGCCTGCAGGTCGATGATGATGGAGTCCTCCGCGACGCCGGAGGTCACGTTCCGGTGGGCGGCGCGGAGCGCCGCGCGCGCCGCCGTGC
>CAZNZH010001122.1:0-1573 GCA_964577445.1 uncultured Myxococcales bacterium | reverse complement strand
GAGCAGGCGGCGGGCGCCGTTCCGGGGGTAGTGGCGGTCGGCGCGGTGCAGGCAGGTGCAGCCAGCGCCGCGTTCGCTCCGGCCGGGCTCGCCGCCGCCGGCGGGCTCGAGGTCGTCCTGAAGGGCTCGGTCCTCCCCTTGGCCGTCTTGGTCGGCGACCTGGGCGGCTCGGCCGGCGCGCTGCCCGCCGACCTCAGCGCCGCCGCGACGCGCGCGCTCACCCTCGGCGGAGGCGTCGGCGGCGGCATCCGCGGCTGGCGTCCAGGCGACGGCGGCGCCATGGAAGCCGCCGGCCAGCAACGCATCGCGGTCACCGCCGAGAAGCTGATCTTGGCGCCCCAGACCGACACCGACGTAGCCCCACCGCGCGTCCGCCTGGAGGCCGAGACCCGCACCCCGGCGCTCTCCGTCAAAGGCGTCGCGCTGGCCCCCACCCTGCCGGAGAGCGGGCCGTGACATGACCGGGCCCACCCACTCAGACCGCGCGCTGCTCCTGGTCGGGATGATGGACGGGCCGCGCGTCGTCGGGCTCATTCGCGCGCTTGGCCTGACGCCGCACACGCCGGTGGACCTGTCGCTGATCACCGGCGCGCCACCGGCTGTCTGCATCATCGATCCAGACACCCTTGGCGCCCACTCCGCAGACGGCCTCCGGGAGGTCATCTCGCGCGTCGGCGACGCGCCGATCGTTATCCTGTCGGGTCCGTGCAGCCGCGATCGGCTCTCGCACCACGTCGGCATCCGGACGCTGGCGGCGATCGTCGCGCGCGACCACGTCACCTCCGAGGGCGATCTCGTCCACGCGCTGAAGGCCGTCACCCAGGGGCCCACGTTCGGCTGGGAGACCGCCCTGTCGCCGGGCGCGGTCGAGGCGGAGTGGACCATCACCGGGAGCGCCGTGCGCGACGAATGCCTCGACGCGCTCGGCGCCTTTGTGGCGCAGCACGGCGTGCGACGGCGCATCGGGCGACTGGCTCAGGACGTCGCCGACGAGCTGATCACCAACTCGGTCTACGACGCGCCCGTCGACGCCGCAGGAGGACGCCCCTTCGCCTCGCTGGACCGCCGCAACGCGGTGACGCTCGACGAAGGCCGGCGCCCCGTCCTGCGGGTCGCGTGCGAGGACGCCCACGTTCACATCGCCGTGCGCGACCCCTTCGGAAGCCTCGGCCTCCAGACGGTCCGCTACTACCTCGCCAAGGGCCTGCGCGCCGGCTCGGACCAAGTCGACACCAAGGAGGGTGGCGCCGGGCTGGGGCTGACTCGCATCTACGAGATCGTCGACCGCATGACGGTCAAGGTCGAGCCCTCCGTCCGCACCGAGGTGGTCGCGACCATCGAGCTGGGGGGCGCGCGCGGGGACATGGCGGCGCGCCCGGCGGGGCTCGTGCTGACCGGCACCGCGTCGTGACGGCGCGCGCGGGCGTCGCGGTGAGCGCGTGGCTTTTGGCGGGCGCGCTCGCCCTCGGCTGTCGCGGCGAGCCGCCACCGGCCCAGCCCGCCCCCCCTCCCGCGACCGAGCTGCCGCCAGCCCGGAGCCCTGCGCCGACCCCGGCCGACGCGGAGCGCTTCG
>CAZNZH010001121.1:0-1574 GCA_964577445.1 uncultured Myxococcales bacterium | reverse complement strand
AGCGGATGTAGCCGACCTCGATGCCAGGCGGGAACACCTTGTCGTGGCCCGAGGTGACGACGGTGTCGCCGACCACCAGCGGCTCGGCCTTGTGCAAGTAGAGCAATCGCGCCGCATATTCGTCATTCGCCCCAGTGCCTTCGAGGTTCCCGGTGACTCCCTTACCGGATATCCGCACGTTGATCGACGAGCGGGCATCGACCGCGAGCATCACCTCGGCGTAGCGCCCCGACACGACCTTCACGCGACCGACGAGCCCCTGCGCCGACACGACGGACATCCCCTCTTCGATGCCGTCGGAGCTGCCCACGTCGATGGACACGCGGACGACGCGCGCGTAGGGCGACACCTCCTGCCCGATGATGTGCGCGGCGACCGTGTGCAGGTCTTGCCGGCCGCGCTTGAACTCGAGCAGCTCCCGCAGGCGCGTGTTCTCGTGGCGCAGCTCCTTGGCGGCCAGCGCCGCGGCCGTCAGGACCTCGATGTCCCGGGACAGCTTCGCGTTGTCCTCGGCCAGATCGACCAGGGCGATGTAGCTCGACCAGATGTCCCCCAGGACCGCCAGCGACTTCGCCGCCGCGGCCTCCACCGGCGCCGTCACGCGCAGCAGCGCCACCTCGATGACCGTGGTCTTTCGCGGGCTGCGACCATGGACGTAGAGCAGAAAGAGGGGCAGGACCAGCGCCGCGAAGGAACTGATGCTCACCCGATGGCGTTGTAAGAACTCTCGCACAAGGCTGCTCGGTGGGTGCTGGCCGCGCCGGACGCGGCTGTCAATCCTGGAGCGCGACGCCTCGGAGCAACGTCAACGAGTCGAGCGCGAGCCCGCTGCCTAACACGACGGCGCTGAGCGGATCTTCCGCGATGGTCACCGGCAGCCCGGTCTCCTCGCGCAAGAGCACGTCGATGTTGCGCAGCAGCGCCCCTCCGCCCGCGATGACGATGCCGCGGTCCACGATGTCCGCGGCCAGCTCCGGCGGCGTGCCCTCCAGCGCCCGTCGCACGGCGTCGACGATGGCGTTCAGAGGCTCGCTCAGCGCCTCGCGCACCTCGTCGGAGTTGATGGTCACGGTCTTCGGGATGCCCGAGATGAGGTCCCGCCCCTTGACCTCCATCGTCATGACCTCGGCGGTGGGCCACGCGTTGCCGATGGAGCACTTGATGTTCTCGGCGGTCCGCTCGCCCGTGAGCAGATTGAACTTGCGCTTGATGTGATTGATGATCGCCTCATCCATCTTGTCGCCGCCCACCTTGATGGACTGCGAGTAGACGATGCCGGCCAGGCTGATGACGGCGACCTCCGTGGTGCCGCCGCCGATGTCGACGATCATGTTGCCCGAGGGCTCGGTGATGGGCAGGCCGGCCCCGATGGCGGCGGCCATGGGCTCCTCGATGAGGTAGACCTCGCGCGCGCTGGCGGCCTCGGCGCTCTCGCGGACCGCGCGCTTTTCGACCTCGGTGATGCCGTAGGGCACGCAGATGATGATGCGCGGACGCACCAGGGTCCGGCGGTTGTGCGCCTTCTGGATGAAGTAGCGCAGCATCGCCTCGGTGATCTCGAAGTCGGCGATGAC
>CAZNZH010001120.1:0-1575 GCA_964577445.1 uncultured Myxococcales bacterium | reverse complement strand
TCTTCGACGGGGATGGCAATGGGTTTTGGAAGCTCGTGCGCGACACAAACGCGGGCGCGCCGCCGAAGGCCAGCAGCCGCGCGGCGAAGAACAAGGCGGAGGCGGTCGAGCGCCGGGGCCGCGTGGCCCACAGCGCGAACGAGTCGGTGGCGGCGAGCGAACGGCTCGCCGAGGCGGCGGTCCGACGGGGCGGGCGCATACGGCTGAAGACCCGCCCGCGAACGAGCCCTCACACACCGCCGGACTTGGCCCCTGAGCCGGTCGCCGACCCGCGCGCCACCGGGCCCAAGCGTATGAAGAAGGGTGAGCGGCAGAAGCCCAGCTCGCGCCCGGCTTCGGTGCCTGTGTCGGCGCCTGCGGGGCTTGAGCTCAGCGGCGATCGCTGGCGGGGCATCTCGCGCGACGACGTGGAGCGGGCGAGGAAGAACCTACTGGGCGTCGGCTCTGGAGCCGCAACGCGCGGGGCAGACAAGGGCGAGTAGAGGCCGAGCGGCGGGCCGCGGCTAGTCGCCCTCGTCGCCGCGCTGGAACTCCGCGGGGCTTGGCACAGGCAGCGGCTTGTCGCGGGCGACCGCCTCGTCGAGCGCCCGATTGGCGGCGATGAAGCGGTCGCGAATCGAGCGCGGCAGTTGCACCAGCACGAGGTCGGCGTCCACGGACCAGCCCGTGTCCGTCTCCATGACGACCACCAGATAGCGGCGGTCGGGGGACGGGTACACCATGGGCGTCATCTGAACGTAGAGCTGGTCGAAGGCCTGACGGACGATGGCTTTCCCATCAAAACGCAGCTCCCAGACGAGCCGCTTGCCCACGTCGATGCTGATCTCGTAGATGCCTTCGGGCGCCGTGAACCAGTGGGTGTGCTCTTTGACCGTCTTGCGGTCGAGCGCGTCTCGCCGAAAGTCATGCTCGCGGGCCCAGCGATCGGGGTTACGCGGGTCTGGGCCGGGCAGGGGCGCTCCCCAGGTGCCATCGGTGAGCCGCCGGTGCTCGTGCTGCTCGGTGGTGCGGACCTCGGCACCCGGCCGCGGTCGCGCGGTCTCGTACCGACTCCACGCCGCGGACGCGCCATCGGGCGAAAAGCCCCAAAAGCGCAGCGTCGTGCCCCAGGCGGACGTCGCGGCCCCAGCGGCAGGCACGACGAGCACGAGCGCCAGCACCGCCGCGACCGAGCCTGCGCACGCCGGCCGCCCTGTCATCGCTTGATGCGCCCGAGGATGAGCCCCGTCACCACGATCGCGACAGCCGCCATGACGAGCCACGCTGCCATGTGCAGGACGACGTGGAAGACGAACTTCACCACGGCAAACACGATGAAGAAAATGAGGATGGAGACAATCCACCCCAGCACCGACCCCTTCTGACCCTCTTCGCCCATGTTCGGCTCGCCTCCGGTGCCCGCACCCTGCCTCTTCGCTCTTCGGTCCGAGACTATCCTACGATCGATGCTGGAAGAAATTTTGACCCCGTCCGTTGAGGGCCATAGCCTTCGGCCCGATCCGGGACCGCTTCCAAGCGCGACCCGACGGTGGTGAAAATGACCAGACTCCCACATGGAAATCGGAATATAGGACC
>CAZNZH010001119.1:0-1579 GCA_964577445.1 uncultured Myxococcales bacterium | reverse complement strand
ACCGCGAGGCAGGGCCGACAGAGGCGCCGTGTGCGGTGGCCGATCAGGTCTAGCGCCGGTGGGCGGCGCGTAGGCAACCATCTTTGAACGCGCTAATTTGGCGGGCCGTCTAGAGTCCAAGGGGCCGCCCGCCCGTCGGTGAGCGCCTGAGGCGGCTGAGCTGTCGGAGTCCGCTGCGAGGAGCACCCCAGGCCGTGAGCGTCTCTGTGACCCGTTTTGCCGCGCCATGAACTGGCCAGCGCCCGAGTCGGCGGTCGATCCCGTGTGCGGCGCCGCCGTGACGCCTGCCTCGGCCGGCCTGCCGCTGTTTTTTCGCGGGATGCGGTACTGGTTTTGCTCGTGGGAGTGTCGCGTCGCGTTCAAACGGGAGCCGGAGGTCCATGCTGGGTCGCGGCCGGAGGCGGGGTCGGCGGCGGGCCCTCCGCCCACCACCACGCGTCGGGGTCCGTTCACGGTGCGGGCGGGGCCGCCGGCGCCGGAGCCCGACGAGGGTGAACGCAGAGAGCGGCCCGCAGATACGAGGGCTGGGGGAGATTCACCTCATGCCTTTGACGGCGCGCGGGCGCTCCCCGATGATGGCGCAAGTTCAGAGGCCGCGGAGGGTGCGATGTCCGATGAGATGGAGCGCGTACGGTTTCGGCAGGTGGTGGTCCTGGTCGTCGAGGGGCTCGGCATCGGCGCGCAAGCCGACGCCATGGCGGACTTCGATCGAGGCGCGGACACGCTGACCCACGCAGCGGACTACGTCGGCGGCCTCGAGCTGCCTTTCATGCAGTGGCTGGGCCTGGGGAACCTGCGCGAGATCCGCGGGGTCCCGCCGGCGGACCCGCCCGCGGCCAGCGTGGGCATCGTCCGGCGCCTGCGCGAGGGCCGCGAGACCCAGAGCGGGGCGCGCGAGTTCTTCGACGGCGCGCTCGAGGGCTTGGTCGCGGCTGGCGTCAGCGTCCAGGTGCTCGGCTGGCTCGCCGACGAGGTGGACGACATCACGGGGGTCGTGCGCCTCGGTGATCTGCGTGGCGACGCGGTGGTCGCGCGGCTGCTGGCCGAATCCTCGCAGGGAGGCGCCGGAGTGACCGTCGCGAGCTTCCGCGCCCCGGCGTCTTTGGGCGGGCCGGTCGCGTTCTCGCGCGGGCTCACCTGGTTTGACAGCCAGATCGCGGCGATCCTCGACATCATCGACGAGACCACGCTGCTGCTGGTCACCGGCATCGGCGGCGTCGACCCGACCTTCGGCGCGCGCGCCATCGCCACGCGTGAGCAGTCGCCGCTATTGGCCTACACGCCCGCGGTGCCGTCCGGGGTCGCCCTGGGAAGCCGGGACTCACTCGGCGACATCGGCGCCACCCTCGCCGAGAACTTCGACGTCCCCCACGCGGGCAGCGGCCGCAGCTTCTTCGGTCCGCTCCTGGCGTAGGGAGGCTGTCGTGCGCCGATTCTTGGGGGCCTCCAGGTCGTGTCGGAGTGGGCCCACGCCGTCATGTACGCCAACCCTCTTAGAGGGTGTTCCCATCTCCTCCCGTCGCATGGCTGGCTCATGTCTTTTCAGGGACTTCCGCGCGTCGGTTTCTTGCGCTCGGCA
>CAZNZH010001118.1:0-1580 GCA_964577445.1 uncultured Myxococcales bacterium | reverse complement strand
GGACGGCGCCTTCAAGGGCGCGGTGATCTTCTCGCGCCCCTGCCGCAACCAGCACCTCATGTTCGGGCTCAAGCAGGAGGAAGTCTGCGAGCTGGCGCGCGTGGCCCTCGACCGCCACGAGGGCTTCCACGTCACCGCCGCCGTGGCCCGGGCCATGAGGAAGCTCCAGGAGCGCTGCCCGGCCCTGCGCCTCGTCGTGAGCTTCGCGGACCCTGCCGAGGGCCACCTCGGCAGGATCTATCAGGCCGGAAACTGGATCTACACCGGCAAGAGCGCGCCCGCGCGCATGCTCGTCCACCAGGGCAAGAAGCTCCACCGCCGCCACTACACCGGGAGCACCTTCGACAACCCCAAGGCCACGCCGCCGCCCGGCTCGGTGTGGATCCCGGTGCCCGGCAAGCACCGCTACGTCATGCCCCTCGACCGGCGCATGCGCCGCGCCGTGCTCAAGCTCCAGAAGCCCTACCCCAGACCCGCGGACGCCCTGACAGAGGGAGCCGAGCACCAACTCGGCGAGGCGGTGCGACCCCGTCCGTCCGCTTCCGAGGTCGCGCCGTGAACCCCCGCCAGTGGGGCCAGGGTGACCGCCGCCGCCTGGCGACGCGCGACTTCCCGCCCGCCGTCCTGGCGCTCGTCGACAAACGCCAGGGCGGGCGGTTCTGCGTCGAGTGCCGCGCGCTTGGCATCGCGACGCCGCCCGACGAGCCGCTCCAGATCGACCACATCCAGCCGTTGAGCGCCGGCGGCGACAACCACCACCTGAACCTCCGCTGGCTCTGCCGCGCGCACAACCTCGGCCGCGGCGCGCGCAAGGCGGAGGCCCCGCGCGTCCCCAAGTGGGCCCGCGCACGCGAGGAGAACGCGCGCGGCCTGCTGGTCCTCCTCCGCGGCCTGCCGGGCTCGGGCAAGTCGACCTACACGGCGACCCACTACCCCGGCGCCCTGGTCCTGAGCACCGACGCCTACTTCCGCCGCCCAGACGGGTCCTACCGCTTCGACACGAACCGCCTGGGGGACGCCCATGAGGCCTGCCTGGCCCAGTTCCACGCCGCCATGGCCCAGGGCGTGACGCCCATCGTGGTCGACAAGTGCAACCTCACCTGGCGCGCGATCGAGCCCTACGCGGTCGCTGCCCGCCGGGCGAAGTACGAGCTCCGCGTCGTGACCCTGCTCGCGGACCCGCTGACCTGCTGGCGACGCAACGCCCACGGCGTCCCGCGGGAGAAGATCCTCGAGCTGGCCAAGATCCTGGACGAGGTCCGCCTGCCGGCCTGGATCCCCAGCCGGACGATCCGGACCGACGGCGACGACGGCCCCGCGGTCGGCAACCCGCCTCACCCGTTCCGTCACTGGCCCACGCGGGGCGCGCTGTGACCGCGCTGACTCTGGACCGCCCCACCGACGAGCTGGGCGTCGACCGCGAGTACCAGCCCTGGCTCATGCAGCGGCAGTTCCACCGCTCGCCCGCGCCGATCCGCTGCATCGTCGCGGGCCGGCAGTCGGGGAAGACCCACGCCGCCGCCGAGGAGGTCGTGGCGATCGCCCTCTCGCGCCCGCACACCGAGAGCTGCCTGCTCATG
>CAZNZH010001117.1:0-1582 GCA_964577445.1 uncultured Myxococcales bacterium | reverse complement strand
CCGTCCTGCGGCGAGCCCACGGTCGTCGACGGGGACTTCCTCCGCTGCTCGCGCCCCGACCAGTGCCCCGACGTCATCCGCGGCACCCTCGAGCACTTCGTCAAGGCCGTGGAGATCGACGGCTTCGGCCCCAAGGTCGTCGCCCAGCTCGTCGACAGCGGCCTGGTGCGCCAGCCCGCCGACTTCTACCGCCTGACCGCGGCCGATCTCATCCCGCTCGAGCGCATGGGCGAGACCCTGGCCAACCGCCTCGTCGGCAACATCCAGGCCCGCCGCGCCCTTCCCCTCGGCGTGTTTTTGCGCTCCCTCGCCATCGACGATCTCGGCCAGGTCGCCAGCGAGACCCTCGCGAGCGAGCTCCGCACCTTCGACGCGGTCCGCGCAGCCCAGCCCGAGATCCTCGAGGAGATCCACGGCGTCGGCGCCATCATCGCCCGCTCGGTCATCGAGGGCCTCGCACTGCGCCGCCCCATGATCGACGCGCTGCTTGCGGAGGTCACCGTCGAAGCCGCCGAGGCCGCCGCCGCCCCCGCCGAGCGCACCGAGGACGACCCCATCGCGGGCCACAGCTTCGTCTTCACCGGCGGCCTGCTCACCATGCCGCGCGACGCCGCCCAGAAGCGGGTCCGCGACCGCGGCGGCCTGACCCCCTCGTCGGTCACCAAGACGCTGGATTACCTCGTGGTCGGCGACAAAGACTCGCCGCTGCTCGGCGAGGGCAAGATCAGCACCAAGCACAAGGCCGCCGACCGCCTCGTCGCCACCGGCGCGCCCCTGCGCATCATCCGCGAGTCTGAGTTCCTGACTATGCTCGGCGCGGACACCTGATTTGTCGCGCCTGTGGAGAATCGCAGTCGGCTTTTCATACGTCGCCGCCGGGGCCCTGACCCTCGCCCTCGCCATGAACCTGTGGATACGCCACGCCGCGCGGCCCTACATCCACGCCGACCTGACCACGCTGCCCCAGCGCTCCACCGCCATCGTGCCGGGCGCCTCGGTCTTCTCCGACGGCACCCCGTCCGCCGCCCTCGCAGACCGCCTGCGCGCCGCCCTCGCGGTCTACAGAGCAGGCCGCGTCACGCAGATCCTCGCCAGCGGCGTCGACGAGGGCCGCGGCTACGACGAGGTCGGCGCCATGTCGCGCTGGCTCAAGACGGCCGGCGTCCCCGCGACCGCCATCGTTGAGGACCGCGGCGGCGCCCGCACCTTCGACACCATGGAGCGCGCCCGCCGCGTCTTCGGCGTCGACTCCGCCATCGTCTGCACCCAGGGATTTCACCTGCCGCGGGCTGTGTTTTTGGCGCGTCACGCGGGCATCGATGCGCTCGGATTTCGCGCCGACGGCCGCGTCTACCAGGACGCGATGCGAGACGAGCTGCGCGAGTTCTTCGCCCGCATCAAGGCCTTCTTGGACACCTACGTCCTGCCGACCGAACCCCGGCACGGCGCCGATCTGCCGGCCGGCGACGCGAGCACACCGGCGCGCACCCCGTGACCGGCATCACCGTCCGTCGCGGCGAGCCCCCCGACGCCCAGGTCCTGGCCGACCACAACGTGCGCATGGCCGCCGAGACCGAGGGCC
>CAZNZH010001116.1:0-1584 GCA_964577445.1 uncultured Myxococcales bacterium | reverse complement strand
CCGTTGGCCTCGATGCGCCAGCCGAAGTGAACCTCGAGAAAGCCATGACCCTGGCTGACCGGCTCGGCGGCCATCTCGTCTCGGGGCATGTCGACGGGCTCGGCGAAGTGACCCGCTTCGAACCGGTGGGCGAATCCTGGCTGCTCGCGGTGCGGGCGCCGCGCGAACTGGGCAAGTATCTCGCCCGCAAGGGATCGATCGCGATCGACGGAGTGAGCCTGACGGTGAACAGCGTGCGCGACGAGGCTGCAGGCACTGTTTTCGAAATCAACCTGATCCCGCACACGATCGCGGCCACCACCCTGAAGGCGCTGGCGCCAGGGGCGCGGGTGAACCTCGAGGTCGACCTGATCGCCCGCTACGTCGAGCGAATGCTCCCGGGGTCTGCGGGAGGCTGAGCAGGAAAAGGCAGGTCCGGCCTCAAAGACCGGTCACGCCTGCGGACAGGCGAGGCAGGGAACCGTCGAGCAGCTCGTCGATCAGCCGGGACGCAGCAGCCACCTCGCCTTCGTCGAAGTCCACGAATACCCGGGACTGGGCGAAATCCGGGCGCCGCAGCACCACCTTGTCGTCGATCACCACGAAACCGCGCCCATAGGCGCGTATCGAGGGATCGGTCGGCGCGATTCGCAGGCGCTGACCATGGCTCGCCAGCAGCGCGGTGAGCCGCGGGCAATGGCGCTCGATGTGGCCGATGTCGTGCACCACGATCGCTGCCGAGGTTTCCCGGCCGCGGCCGAGCAGGGCCCGGAGCGCGTCGGCAAAGGACTTGCGTTCCAGGCCCCAGAACTCGCCCGAGTCATCGAACATCTTCAGCGAGCGGGGGCCGCGCGCCAGGCAGCGGTCGAGCACCTGGCGCGCCTGCAGGCGGGTTTCGAGGCGCCGATAATGTTCCAGGTCGATCGGATCGATGTCCATCTGCGAGGGCTCCCTGTCGCCCCGATCGCGGGCGCGATGCCGTCAGTATCGTGGCGGGCCAGGCGGTGTCGACCGATTCGTCCGCCCGGCGGCATCGGGCGCGGCCGGACGGCGTAAAATGCCCCGATGTCACTTGCCACCACTCCCGAAATCATCGCCGAGCTCAAGGCCGGCCGGATGGTCATCCTGGTCGACGAGGAAGACCGCGAGAACGAGGGCGACCTGGTTCTCGCGGCAGATTTCGTCACGCCCGAAGCCATCAACTTCATGGCCCGCTACGGCCGCGGCCTGATCTGCCTGACGCTCACCGAGGAGCGTTGCCGGCAATTGAGGCTGCCCCTGATGGTCTCGGCGAACGGGTCGGCCCACGGCACCAACTTCACCGTGTCGATCGAGGCGGCCGAGGGCGTCACCACCGGCATTTCGGCGGCCGATCGGGCGCGCACCGTGCAGGCGGCGGTCGCGCGCGACGCGCAACCCGAGGACATCGTGCAGCCGGGGCACATCTTTCCGCTTCGTGCCCAGCCTGGCGGCGTGCTGATGCGTGCCGGCCACACCGAGGCGGGCTGCGATCTGGCGCGCCTCGCCGGGCTGCAGCCTGCCGCGGTGATCGTCGAGGTCCTCAACGAAGACGGCACCATGGCGCGGCGCCCGCAGCTCGAGCGT
>CAZNZH010001115.1:0-1584 GCA_964577445.1 uncultured Myxococcales bacterium | reverse complement strand
ACCCTGAGCCCGGTGAGCCGCAGCCACGTCGCGTGGTCGATCGGTGTGCAGGCCACGGCCGCCATCGGCGCGCTGCTGCGGACCGGCCGCCTCGACGTCACCCGCGTCATCTCGCTGGGCGGGCCGGCCGCGCGCTCACCGCGGCTGCTGCGGACCCGCATGGGCGCCAGCGTCGATCAGCTCGTCGCTGGCGAGACGATCGACGGCGAGGTGCGCGTCGTGCGCGGCTCCGTGCTGTGCGGCTCCGAGGCCAGCGGCGAGATCTTCGGCTACCTGGGCGCCTACGATCAGGCGCTGGCCTGTGTGGCCGAAGACCGCGAGCGCCGCTTCTTCGGCTGGCTCGCTCCCGGCGGCAACATGTACTCCACGGTGCGCGCCTTCCTCAGCGGCTTCGTGCCGAAGAAGGAGTACGCGTTCACCACGACGACCCACGGCTCGCACCGCGCGATGGTGCCGATCGGCATGTTCGAGCGCGTGATGCCGCTCGACATCCTGCCGACCTTCCTGCTGAGGGCGCTGCTCGTCGACGACCTCGAGCGAGCGGAGGCCCTCGGGTGCCTCGAGCTCGACGAGGAGGACCTGGGGCTGTGCTCGTTCGTGAGCCCCGGCAAGGAGGACTACGGCAAGCACCTGCGCCGCATGCTGACCACCATCTGGAAGGAGGGCTGACCCACCATGAAGGCCCTCCGCAAGTTCCTGGACAAGCAGGCCCCGAAGTTCGAGCCGGGCGGGAAGCTGCACAAGCTCAAGCCGCTCTATGAGGCGCCCGACACGCTGCTCTACACGCCGGGCACGGTCACCAAGGGGCTGGTCCACGTCCGTGACGCCCTCGATCTCAAGCGCATGATGGTCATCGTGGTGGTCGCGCTGGTCCCGTGCCTGCTGATGGCCATGTTCAACACGGGCTATCAGGCCAACCTCGCCATCTCGAAGGGCGCCCTGCCCATCGCCGACTGGCACACCGCGCTCTTCGCGATGCTCGGCTTCGGCCACGACCCGGCCAGCGTGCTGGGCAACGTCGTCTACGGCGCGATCTGGTTTTTCCCGGTCCTCATCGTGACCGCCGCGGTCGGCGGCGGCATCGAGGTCGGCGCGGCCATCCTTCGCCGCCACGAGGTCAACGAGGGCTTCTTCGTCACCATGTTCCTCTTCCCGCTGGTGCTGCCGCCGACCATCCCGCTGTGGCAGGTCGCGCTGGGCATCGCCTTCGCCGTCATCCTCGCCAAGGAGGTCTTCGGCGGCACCGGCATGAACGTGCTCAACATCGCGCTGACGGCGCGCGCGTTTCTCTTCTTCGCCTACCCGGCGCAGATCTCGGGCGACGAGCCGTGGATCGCCGCCCAGTTGGTCGACGGGCTGTCCGGCGCGACCCCGCTCGGTGCCGCCGCCGCCGGCGCCATCGACTGGACGTCCAGCGCCTACGCGGTGGGCGGAGGCCTCTGGATGGACGCCTTCTTGGGCTTCCTCCCCGGCTCGATGGGCGAGACCTCGGCCCTGGCCTGCGTCCTCGGGGCGCTGCTGCTGGTCGCCACCCAGATCGGCTCCTGGCGCACGATGGTCGGCGTGCTGCTGGGCGCGCTCGTG
>CAZNZH010001114.1:0-1584 GCA_964577445.1 uncultured Myxococcales bacterium | reverse complement strand
ACCCCGATGGAGGTCGCGAACACGCTGCCCGCCGAGCCCGGCGCCGACGCGCTGCGCGCCCTGGTCGAGCAGGCCTGGTTCGGCCCCGACGCGCCCGACGCCGAGGTGGCTCAGCGCGCCGAGGCGCTGGCCAAGGCGCTGGCGGGGCCATCGTGACCGCCCTCCCCTTGCTGGTGGCTGCCCTGCTCGCGACGGCCCCCCCGACGAGCCCCTCCCGGCGCGCGCTGCCCGCGACCGCCCCGGCTTCGGCGGACGGCGACTACAGCCTGGACGCCGAGGCGTGGAACGGGGTCGGTTACCTGGTCGCGACCGCGGCCGAGGCGAAGGTCGAGCTGGAGCCCACGCCGACCCTCGATCTCGGGCGGCTGCGCTCCGGCAACGTCTTGGTGTGGCTGGCCCCACCCGCCGACATGCCGGTCGACGCGCTGCTCGCGTTCGTCCGCGACGGCGGATACCTCATCGTGGCCGACGACAGCGGCGCCGCCGACGGGCTGCTGGCCGAGCTCGGCATCCAACGCAGCCCGGGCGCCCCGTCTTCGCACGCCGAGTGGTACCAGGGGGCTGACGGCGTGCCGCTGCTCAGCCCGACCCAAGATCACTTCCTCTTCTTTAACGTGGAGCAGATCGCGGCGAACTATCCGTCGGTGCTGCACGGCGTGGGGACCCCCATCCTCACCTTCAGCGACCCAGCGGACGCGCTGATCATGGAGCGGCGGATCGGGCTCGGTGCGGTCCTCGCGATCGCCGACCCCAGCATCTTCCTCAACGAGATGCTGCGGCGCTTCTATGGAAATAAGCAGTTCGCGGCGAACGCGCTGCGCTTTTACTGCGACCTGCCGACCTGCCGCGCGCGCCTGCTCGGGCCGCGCACCCGCGTGACCGGGGTGTACCGTTCGGGTGTCGGGCGCCTGGGCCGCCTCCCGGCCCTCATCGACGAGGCCGCGTCGCTGCTCAACCAGTGCTTCGCCGCCGTCGACCGCCACCTCGCCGAACGCCCCATCAACGCGCTGCTCGTCTGGGGCGGGCTGCTCGGGTTCGCGATCGTGTTGGCGACCCGCCTTCGTCATCGCCGCACGCGACGCGCGCAGCCGGCCCTGGGCGTCCCCGGACAGGCGGCATCCCCGGTGCGCCAGGAGGCCATGGGGCTGGTGCTAGGACGCGGCGACGCGGACTTCACCGAGCCCGTGCGGGTGCTGCTGGATGAAGCCGCCCGGCTGGCCGAGCTGCCTGCGGTCGCCGCGCTGACCGTGGACGACCTGGGCCCAACCGACGCCCCCGAGCAGGTCCGGCGTGGCGAAGACACCGTGCGGAACGCGCTGTTGCGCATCCAACGCGAGGCCGATAGCTTGCTTCGGTCCTCGCCCACCCTTGTGAGTGCGGAGCGATTCCTGCGCCTGTTGGCGGACGTCGGCACCGTCTCCCGCTTTGTCGAACAGAGGGCCCATGCCAACCCCCGATCCACCCGAGGATCCCACAGGCCCGCTGAGACCGCGTGATGTGAGCGGCGGGCTCCCGACGGGCGAGGACGCGGCGCGCGCGGCCGCCATCTGCGACGCCGTGCGGCGCGAGATAGCCAAGGTCTAC
>CAZNZH010001113.1:1127-1586 GCA_964577445.1 uncultured Myxococcales bacterium | reverse complement strand
GGACGGCGCTGCGGCGCAACGCGCCGTCGTCGGCCGCCTTCGCGAACGCTTCCCCTCCTAGCTTTCACCACCGAGTCAGTCCATGAGTTCACCTGCTTCCGGGGCGTCCGCGCCCATCCTGCTCGCTTTCTCCGGCGGCCTCGACACCTCGTTCTGCGTGCCATGGCTCAAGGAGACCTATGGCCGCCCGGTCATCACCGTGACCGTCGACACCGGCGGCATCGACAGTGCCGCGACCCGCACGCTCGCCGAGCGCGCGAAGCAGCTGGGCGCGATCGAGCACCATCAGATCGACGCCCGGCGGGGCTACTTCGAACACGTGCTCAAGTTCCTGCTGATGGGCAACGTGCGCCGCGGCCAGCTCTATCCGCTGTGCGTCGGTGCCGAGCGCTCGGTGCAGGCACAGACCGTCGCCGAGATGGCGAAGAAACTCGGCACGACCACCGTCGCGCACGGCTG
>CAZNZH010001113.1:0-1117 GCA_964577445.1 uncultured Myxococcales bacterium | reverse complement strand
CCCGCCGCACGCCCGCCGCCCACGACCCGCAGCGAGTCGAGGTCGCGCCGCGCCCGCGGGCGCCGGGCCTCGAGATCCGGGCGCCCGTGCGCGACCATGCTTTCAAGCGTCCCGAGCAGCTCCGGTTCCTCGAGGAGCGCAAGCTGCCCGTGCCCCCGTTCGGCGCGGCCTATTCGGTCAACCGCGGCCTGTGGGGCGTGACCATCGGTGGCAAGGAGACGCTCACCTCCTCGGACAGCATTCCCGACCACGCCTGGGTGCTCTCCGCGGACGCGTTCTCGAGCCCGCGGCCGGCGGCGCGCCACGTCGTCGGCTTTGAGCAGGGCGTACCCTGCTCGCTCGACGGCGAGGTGCTGGACCCTGTGTCGCTGATCGAGAAGCTCGAGGCCCTCGCCGCGCCCTATGGCATCGGCCGCGGCATCCACCTCGGCGACACGGTGATCGGGACCAAGGGTCGCGTGGCGTTCGAGGCGCCGGCCGCCGAGGTGCTGCTCACCGCGCACCGCGAGCTCGAGAAGCTCACGCTGACCGGCCGCCAGCAGCGCATCAAGGAGATGGTCGCGCAGCCCTACGGCGACCTCGTGCACGAGGGCCAGCATCTCGACCCCGTCTGCCGCGACATCGAGGCGCTGCTGGTGTCCTCGCAGGCGCGTGTGACCGGCAACGTCAAGCTGCTGTTCCGCCCGGGGCATGCCTTCGTCGAGGGCGTCGAGTCACCCTACTCGCTCATGAAGGCCTCGAAGGGCGTCTATGGCGAGGCAGCCGGCGAGTGGTCGGCTCAGGACGCGCTCGGCTACTCGAAGATGCTGTCGCTCCCTGGAGTGTTCTGGACCCGTGCCGGCGGCACCGGCGGGAAGTAAGGCCATGAAGACCGTCATCGTCGACAAGATCGCCTCCGTCACGCAGGCCTGCGGGCTCACGCACGAAGTGCGGGTATCCGATGAGATTCCCTGCGCCGAGGGTGTCGTGCTCGCGGCCGAGGTGCTCAACAACAAGTCGACCTACAACACGCTCGAGCTCACCAGCGGCCGCATGGCCAAGGTGGTGCGCGGCGACATCGTCGTGGGTGCGCTGGGCCCGCGGCGCGCGCTGTTCGGCTACTCCGGGCACGTGCCCG
>CAZNZH010001112.1:0-1593 GCA_964577445.1 uncultured Myxococcales bacterium | reverse complement strand
CGGGCCCGCGGATTCCGCTCTCCGCCACGGCGATGACGCCGGTGGGGATGGAGGCGCGCAGCCCCTCGCAGACGGCGAGGTCGATGTGGAAGGTCTTGAGATCGCGGTTGTTGACGCCGACGATCCGGGCGCCGGCGTCCAGCGCGCGGGCGACCTCGACGGCGGTGTGGGCCTCGACCAGCGCGCTGAGGCCCAGGGCGGCGCAGTCGCCCACGAGGCGCGTCAGCTCGCGCTGGTCGAGCGCGGCGACGATGAGCAGCGCGAGGGAGGCGCCGGCGGCGCGGGCCTGTAGGAGCTGCACGCGATCCACGATGAAGTCTTTTCGCAGGCACGGCACGGAGACGGCCTGGCTGACCTGCTCCAGATCCGAGAGCGCGCCGCCAAAATGCAGGGGCTCCGTCAGCACGCTGATGGCCGCGGCGCCCGCGCTGGCGTAGACCCTGGCCACCGCGACGGGGTCGGCGGCCGCTGCGATGGCGCCCGCGCTGGGGCTCCGGCGCTTCACCTCCGCGATGACGCGCACCCCGGGCGCTCGGAGCGCTGCCAGGGCGTCGGGTGCAGGCGCCATCTCGCTCACCCGCGCCTCGAGCGCTGCGCGATCGGGCGGCGTCGCCTCGAGCCGGGCCCGGGTGTCCTCCAGGATACGCTGCAGCACGTCGGCGCGGCTCATGGCGCCAGCTCGTGGCTGCGGCGCGCGAGCCGCTCGAGGGTCGCCAGGGCCGCCCCCGAGCTCAGGGTCGCCGACGCCAGCGCGACCCCCGCGGCGACGTCGGGCGCCGCCTCGGCCACCCACAGCGCCGCCCCCGCGTTGAGGCGCACGATGTCCGTCGGGGGGCCCGACGCGCCGCCCAGGATCGCCCGCACGATGCGCGCGTTTTCGGCCGCGTCGCCGCCTTGGAGCGCGCGGAGCTCGGCCCGAGCCAACCCGACGTCCTCAGGCGTGATCACCACATCGCGCACCGTCCTGCCGTCCCAGAGCGCGCCGAAGCTGGGACCCGACAGGGTGAGCTCGTCCAGACCGTCACCGCCAGCGACCACCAGCGCGCGCGTCGACCCCAGCCGCCCGAGCACCGCCGCCACCTGACCGATGCGGTGGTGGTCGTAGATGCCGACGAGCTGGTGGCTGGCGCCCGCCGGGTTCGTCAGCGGGCCCAGCAGGTTCAGCAGGGTTCGGAACCCGAGCGCGCACCGAACCGGCGCCGCATGCCGCAGCGCACCGTGGTGGCGAGGCGCGAACATAAAGCCGATGCCGAGCTCGTCGATGCACTGCGTCACCGCCTCGGGCGCGAGGTCGATGCGCACGCCGAGGGCCTCCAGCACATCGGCTGAGCCGACCTGCGAGGAGACCGCGCGGTTGCCGTGCTTGGCCACGGGCACGCCGGCTGCGGCGCAGACGAGGGCCACGGCCGTGGAGACGTTGAAGGTCCCGGCGCCGTCGCCCCCGGTGCCGCAGGTGTCCAGCAAGCGCGCGGCCTGCGGGCGGATCCCTTCGGCCCGCGCCCGCATCGCTTGGACGGCACCGAAGAGCTCATCGGTGGACTCACCCTTCATCCGCAGCGCGGTCAAGAACGCCGCCAGCGAGACGTCCGCCAC
>CAZNZH010001111.1:0-1593 GCA_964577445.1 uncultured Myxococcales bacterium | reverse complement strand
AGTCGTCCTTCGCCGGGATCGGCCCACCTTTGGCCGTCGCATCAGCCACGCGCCACGCCTGCGACGGACCCGTGCCGGCCGTCGCCGTCGCGAGCGTAGAAGCGAAGACCGTGATGTAGCTGGGCCGGCACGGTGTGGCGGACCTCCCGGAGCGCTACGAAGTGGAATAACTGCCCGCTATCCTGCACCAAACGGTACTCCAGGGCCAGAGCCCAAGGACGTATCGGGCTCCCCGATTCGGACGAGGCGCAGACCCGGCCGCGCTTGCTGGCCCGCGGGCTCTTCGCTGGCGCGAACCGGCCACGAGAGCGAGTTCGCGCCTCCCAAGGTGTTCCCATGTTCTCCCGTCGCGTGGCTGGCTCACATCTTTTCAGGCACTTCCGCGCGTCGGTTACTTGCGCTCGGCAAGCGCCGTCCGCTCGTAAGTCACTGAAAAGACGCCACTTTCGCCCCGATCGGTCCGAGCATGGGGACACCTTCTCACGCCTCGTCCGCCTCCGCGTCGAGGATCTCCGACAGCACCTCCCACTCATCGATGATCCGCGAGCGGGCGCAGCCCCACACGTTGCACACGGCCGCGATGTGCGAGTCCATGCGCTCGGCGCTGAGGTGGATCGCCCGCAGACTGCCGCGCCCGCAAGAGCAGGCCGCGTATTCGGGCAGGCCCTCGTGGCAGACCGGGCAGCACACGCCGCACACCGTCCCCGCCACAATCCGCTCGCCACCGGTCTTCTCGTCATGACCATGGATCGGCGACAGGTACACCGCGTGGGTCTGCCCGTGGGCGGTGACCTCGAGGCCCACGCCGGGGAAGCCGCCGAATGTCGGGTTGTCCTCGTCCACAAGCGGGTGTCCGTTGTGGCAGTACGCCTGGGTGATGACGACCAGCGCGTCGTCGACCAGCTCGACCTCGGCCTTGCCCGACCAGGTCGCAGGATCCGCCTTCCGCAGTCTCATGCCCGTCGTCTTGACGCTCCGGCGGGCATCTCTATCGCGAGGTAGCGTGGCCATGGTCTCCCCCTGCGGGCGCGTGGCGGGCCGGGCCCGACGCGAGATGATGATGTGGGCGCACCGGTCGGTTCCCCTCCCGAGCTGGGCATGCAACCGGCGGCGAGTCCTGGGGTTAGCGCGGCGCGCGGGGGCCGTCAACTGGCGGACGGGACCGACGGGCGCGACGGGCGGACGCGAGCTGCCGGCGGTCCTGTCAGTCGGTGATGGGGGCCTCCGGTCCCAGGGGCGCCGGGCGCGACGGCGGAGAGACCATGCGGTTGCTCTGGTCTTTGTGCATGCACCACGGCTTCGTGTCGCCGTAGCGCTGGTCGTACGGCACATAGACCATGCAGCTCCCACCGTCGCACCACGCGTCGCAGGCCGTAAACGTCGTGTCGTGGTCGCGCATCCAGCTCTTGCCGGTGCGCGTATCGCAGACGCGGTTGGCGCCCTTGGAGTTCGGGTCGCCTTCCTTCTCACCGCGCGAGTGGATCGACGTCACGATGCGCTGCGGGACCCCCTTCGCCCACATCCCGACGCGGCGCTCCGCCGCGGCCTTACCCTGGGCATGAAGCTCGAGAACTGGCCCCCGATGGGCCTGGA
>CAZNZH010001110.1:0-1594 GCA_964577445.1 uncultured Myxococcales bacterium | reverse complement strand
GAGACGCTCCAGTCCGACGTGCGCATCCTCTCGGCCACCAACCGCAACCTCGAAGACGAGGTCGCCGCCGGCCGCTTCCGCGAGGATCTCTACTATCGGCTCGCGGTCTTCACCGTGCATCTGCCGCCGCTGCGCGACCGCACCGGGGACGTGCCGCTCTTGGTGGCCCATTTCGTGGGCGAGGTCGCGCGCCGCGAGGGAAAGCCGGTCCCCCAGGTCGACGCGCGCGCCATGGAGCTGCTGGCGTCCTATCGCTGGCCCGGCAACGTGCGCGAGCTCGACAACGTCATCTCGTACGCGGTGGTCACGGCGAAGGCGAGCGTGCTGACCATCGCCGATCTCCCGCCGCACTTCCTCCGCGCGGTGGCGCTGGCGCGGCGCGGGGCCGGCGCTGACGGCCCCCGAGGCGACGCCGAAGGGTGCTCAGCGAGCTACCCCAAGGATCTCGGCGCACCCGCCGCTCCCCTCGGCACCGCCGCCAGGGCCGCGCCGCCGCTCCGGGTGGACAGCGACCGCTTCCCGACCTTGGCCGAGGTCGAGGCCCAGCACATCCGCGCGGCCATGGCCCTGGCCGGCCAGAACAAGAGCCGCGCCGCCTCGCTGCTGGGCATCAGCCGGACCACGCTGTACCGAAAGCTCGAGGAGTCGAGCGGCTAGCCCGCGCTCGCCCGCGCCGCTCGCGGGCACGCTGGCCGGCCCTGTCAGGCCTTGTCCGCGCCCGCCGGCAGGTGCACGTCGAGCTGCGGGAAGGGGATCGAGATGCCCGCCTCGTCCAGGGCCCGCTTGGTCGCGCGCGTGGTGGCCTGCCAGACGTCCCAGTAGTCCGGGACGTCGGCCCACACGCGCACCTGCCACTCGACGGCGGAGTCGCCCAACTTCGCGAGGAAGACGGCGTGCCCGAGGTCGGAGCGGCGCCCGGGGACGGCGGCGGCGGCGCGGTCGAGGACCTCGCGGGTGCGGTCGATGTCGGCGCCGTAGTCCACGCCGACCACCACGTCGACGCGGCGGGTGCCGTGAAAGCTCATGTTCTCGATGTTGCTCCCGAAGACGGCGCTGTTGGGGAGGATGAAGCGGCGATTGTCGCCCGTGTCCAGCGAGGTCGTGAAGAGGTCGATGGCCTTGACGACGCCGGTGACGCCGGCGACCGAGACGAGGTCGCCGAGCTTGAAGGGGCGGAAGACCAAGAGCATGACGCCGGCGGCGAAGCTGGCCAAGGTGCCTTGAAACGCGAGGCCGATGGCCAAGGACGCGGCGCCGAGCACGGCGGCGACGCTGGTGGTCTCGATGCCGAAGATGCCGAGCACCGCGAGGATGGCGACCAGGAGGACCATCCAGCGCGCGATCTTGGCGAAGAAGCTCGCCAGCATCTCATCGAAGCTGGACTTCCGCAGCCCCTTCAAGACCGCGTTCTGCACGGTGTTGGCGATGCGGAAGGCGATCCAGAGCAGGACCAGCACCCCGATGACGCGGACGCCCCAGGTGGCGGCGAGGGCGACGATGGTCTCGGTGTTCATGAGCGTCTCTCATCTGTCAGGGGGGAGATGAAGGCCCGCGCGCCGCCCCGCTCGGGGGGACGCGACGCGCGGGCCGCGGG
>CAZNZH010001109.1:0-1595 GCA_964577445.1 uncultured Myxococcales bacterium | reverse complement strand
CGTTCCAGGCCGGCTGGATGAAGGACCACGCCAGGCGCTTCCGCCTGCGCGCGCTGATGGCGGAGGGGCTGAAGAACGGGCCCGTGTCGGTGGGCGACCTCGCGCTGCACCTGGACGACGCGCTCGAGAGAGACGAGTCGCTCTCGCGTGCGCTCGTGCCTGAGGTCTGGCAGGTCGTGCGCAAGGAAGGGGGCGGCGGCCGCCACGAGCAGGAGCGGCGCAAGTTCCTGCGCATTCAGGTGCTGCGCGAGGTGACCTTGTCGTCACGGCAGTCAATCGGTCTGGAGCCCTGGGGCCGCATGAAGGTGGAGTACGAGGGGCTGGAGACCGGGCTGCCGTGGATCCAGCGCACCGCCGTCGAGCTCGGCATGCCGCCGGAAGACCTGCGCGACGGCGTGGCCAGCGTGCTGGACTACTTCCGCCGCAAGCGGGTGCTCTACGACCCGGAGCGCGAGATCTTCAGCAAGTACTGGATGGACGGCGACCTGGAGATCCAGCAGGGCTATCTGCCGCAGCTGGGAGGGCCGACCGGCACCAAGCTGCGCCGTGAGGCGCAGGAGAAGGCCGAGCTCGTCACGCAGTGGCTGAGCGAACGCGGCGACACCGTGCTGCGCCAGGTGGCGAAGAAGTGGGGCGTGCAGAACGACCACGTCGAGCCCGTCCTGGAGCGCCTCTTCGACTTCCTGGTCGAGCGCAAGCTGTTGCGGCCCGTCAGCCTCAAGGGCGCACGCGGCAACCCGCTGCCGAACGTGAGCGGGGTGTACCAGGTCGACGCCGACCGCCTGCGCCTGCAGGCCAATCACGGCGTGTGGCGCTGTCGCAGCTGTCGCCGGCGCACCACGCGTCGAACACCGCACCACGCCTGCCCGGCGTGGCGCTGCGGCGGGACGCTCGAGTTCGTGCGCGAAGACCCGGACAACTACGACCTGCAGTTGCTGGACCAGGGCTACTCCATGCTGCGCCCCGAGGAGCACACGGCGATGGTGCCGCACGACGAGCGCGAGCGGCTGGAGAACCTGTTCAAGGGCGAGTCCGACGCGATCAACACCTTCGTCTGCACGCCGACGCTGGAGCTGGGCGTGGACATCGGGCAGCTCGACGCCGTGCTGATGCGCAACGTGCCGCCGCTGCCCGCGAACTACTGGCAGCGCGCGGGCAGGGCTGGGCGGCGCCACCGGATGGCCGTGGACGTCACCTACTGCCGCCCGGTGTCGCACGACCGCGCCTACTTTGCCGACCCGCCCAAGCTGCTGGCCGGCCGAGTGGATCCGCCGGCCTTCAACCTGCGCAACGAACTGATGGTGGCCAAGCACGTCCACGCGACGGTGATCACCCGGCTGCACCAGTACACGCGCGATCCGGGGCGCACGCCCGCAGATCGTCAGGCCGTCGACGGCGTGCTGAAGACGTGCCTGCCCGACCGCGTGTCGTCGTACCTGTTCGACGGGGGAGTGTTGCGAACGGCAGTGTTCGACCTGAGGCCACTTCGCCGGTTGATCGACGCCAACAGCGACGACCTGTGCCGGTACGTCGAGGGAGCCTTCCGCCAGGGCTGGCCCGGCCGGGATGCGGAGGTCGCGACGCCCGAGGCGCTG
>CAZNZH010001108.1:0-1596 GCA_964577445.1 uncultured Myxococcales bacterium | reverse complement strand
ATGAGCGGCGCCTCGTGCCAGGCCTGCCAGAGCAGCGGCTCGTGCTCCTTGACCGGGTCCTCGCAGGCGACGCGGTGATGCCAGGCGGCAATCATTCCGTCCTCGCGCAGCGCCGCGCGGATGAACTGGCCGCTCATCGGTCGCAGGTAGCCGAGCTTGAAATCCTCCTCGCGGTCCCAGATCACCTTCACCGGCTGGCGCAGGCGCGCGGCCAGCCAGGCGGCGTCCTGCACGAAATCCATGGCGTAGACCGAGCGGCGCCCGAAGGCCCCGCCCATCGGGCAGCGATGCAGCGTTACCCGTGAGGGATCCACGCCGGTGATTTCGGCCACCTTGTCGAGGGTGTACTTGGGGGCCTGTGTGCCGGCCCAGACGTCGGCGGATTTGCCGTCCGCGGCGACCGCGACCGCGGCATTCATGGGCTCGAGTCCGCCGTGATACATGTAGTCGGTCTGGTACTCGCGCTCGAGCACCCGCGCCTGGGCGCCGAAGCGCGCTTCGGGTTGGCCGGCGCGATCCCAAGGAATGCCCGCTGTGGACAGCGCGCGGGCCGCCTGGGCGCTGCGTTGCAGCAGCGCCTCGCTGTGCAGCGCCTGGGCTGCCGGGGCGCCCGTCCAGTCGATCTGCAGCAGGCGCTTGGCCTGCAGCGCCTCGTAGTACGAGCGGGCCACGACCGCCACGCGATCCTCGCCGCGAAAGACGCCGAGAACGCCCGGGGCGGCGCGCGCGCGGTCCTCGTTGCAGCGGCTGATCTGGGTGCGCGGCACCGCGGCGCGCACGACGGCGGCGTGCAGCAGTCCCGGGGGGTCGACATCGATGCTGTACTGGAAGGTGCCGTTGAGCTTCTGCGCCAGCGCGCGCGGCTCGAGGTCCTGGCCGATCAGGCGAAAGCGCTCGGGTGCCTTGAGATCGGCGGGCTCGACCGCGGGCACCTCGGTGCGCAACCCGGGCAGGGCGGCGAGGGCGCCGTAGGTGAGCGTGCGCCCGGAGGGGCCGTGCACGACGCGGCTGGGCTCGGTATGCAGCTCGGCGAGCGGGACGCGCCAGTGCGCCGCCGCGTGGTACAGCAGCACGCGGCGCGCCTGCGCGCCGAACAGCCTGAGGCGCTCGAAGTAGGCGGTGATGGCGCGGCTGGAGACGGTGAAGATGAGATTGATGAAGACCGGATCGCCGTACGCCTCACCGACCGGCGGGGAGGGGGCGACTTCGACGCGCTCCCAATCGGCGTCCAGCTCCTCCGCCACGATGAGAGGCAAGGCGGTCATCACCCCCTGGCCCATCTCCGCACTGGGATAGTAGATGAGGATCGAATCGTCCGAGCGGATGTGCACGTAGGCGTTGAGCGGCATCGAGGTGCGCTGCGCCGGCGCGCGGGCCTCCGCGGCGTGGGCGGGCGGCTGCAGTGCCAGGCAGAAGGTCAGCCCGGTGCACTGCGAGAGGAATGCACGGCGCGTCAGCGGCATCGTGGCGGTCCTGGGGTACAGTCTAGAATTATTGACAATATCAATAATAATATAGCTCCCCCGAGCCCCTGTCGAGAACCCCCAGAACTTACTCCCCTCGCCGGCTCTGTCGCCTATCGCCCAGGCGAGCCCG
>CAZNZH010001107.1:0-1597 GCA_964577445.1 uncultured Myxococcales bacterium | reverse complement strand
GCGATCTTTCTATCCCGTTGAACTCACGACGGTTTTTCTTAAGATCCTACGTATGTACGAGACCATAGTCTGGGCAATGACTTACAGCGAGTACCCCCTGAACAACGAGGGGCGCAATGAGTATACGCTGACGCCGAGCTTGAACCAGGGGGTGGTCAGGGCGCGGAATTCAGGGGCGGAATCCGGCAGCGAGACGGGGACACTCTCACTGCCAGCCAAAGGTTGGAGCGGTTGGGCGAAATACGTGCTCCTGACGACGAGCGGGGGAACCGCCAAACCCATAAGCGGCTGTGATCTGCGATACAATCACGTCTACCTGTGGCAGGATTAGGGTCCCCCGCCAGCCTTCTTACAGTACACGCTTGCCCCCGGCACGCGGCGCCGCCGTCGGAAAACGGTGTGTGCTGACCCTGCCGCTGGCGGTCTCGGTTCCACCCAGAGGAGGCCCTCGCCCGTGCGACTCGACCGATACATCTCCGAGCAGCTCGTCGTCTCGCGCAGCCACGCCACCGCGCTCATCCGCAGCGGGCGGGTCAGCGTCGACGGCGAGCAGGTCAAGCGCGCCGGCCACGCCGTTCGCCCCGGGACCAGCCGCATCACCTGCGACGCCAAAGACGTCCCCTGGCTCGCCCACGTCACCCTGGTGATGCACAAGCCCGCCGGCCTCGTCACCGCCCGCGTCGACTCGACCGACCCCACCATCCTCGAGCTGGTGCCGCCCCAGTGGCTGCGCCCCTCGCTGGCCCCGGCGGGCCGCCTCGACAAGGACACGACGGGCCTGCTCATCCTCACCACCGACGGCCAGCTCAACCACCTCCTCACCCACCCCACCCGGCACCTGCCGAAGGTGTACCTCGCGAGGGTCGAGGGCGACGCGCTGCTCGACGCCGAGGAATCGCAGATCGCCCAGGCGTTTGCTGCCGGAATCACCCTCGCCGACGGCACGCTCTGCCGCCCCGCCGGGTTTCGCTGGCGCGAGCCAGGCCAGGCCGAGATCACGCTGTCGGAGGGCCGCACCCACCAGGTCAAGCGCATGGTCGCCGCGTCGGGCGGTCGCGTGGTGACGCTGCACCGCGAGTCCATCGGCGGCCTCAAGCTGCCCGCCGACCTCGACGGCGGCTCCTGCCGGCTGATCACCGACGACGAGCTGACGCGGCTTCAGACCGGCACGCGACCCGGTTGACACTCGGCGCCGCGGCGATGGAAGCTGGCGCGATGGAAGCGCAGACCACCTTGCGAGAACAGAAGAAGGCCCTCACCCGGGACGCCCTGGTCGCCAGCGCCTGGGAGCTCTTCGACCGCGTGGGCTTTGACGAGACCACGGTCGATGACATCGCCCAGAAGGCGGACGTCTCGCGGCGCACCTTCTTTCGGTACTTCCCCACCAAAGAGTCCGTGGTCTTCCCGCGCCACGAAGAGCAGCTCGAGGCGTTCCTGAGCCTGCTCGCCGCGCCCCACGACGGCGAGACGCCCTACCACACGGTGCGGCGGGCGTGCATGGCCATCGCCCGCGAGTACATGCACCACCGCGCCGAGATGGAGGTGCAGCACAAGGTCATCGAGGGCGAGTCGTTGCAGGACGTGGTGAACTGGATGC
>CAZNZH010001106.1:0-1597 GCA_964577445.1 uncultured Myxococcales bacterium | reverse complement strand
CTGAAGCAGCGCCGCCTGGGTCTTCGGCGGCGTGCGGTTGATCTCGTCGGCGAGCAGGATGTTGGTGAAGATCGGCCCCTCGATGAACTTGAAGAAGCGCTTGCCCGTGGCTTGATCTTCTTCGAGGACGTCGGTGCCCGTGATGTCGCTGGGCATCAGGTCCGGGGTGAACTGGATGCGGTTGAAGCCGAGGCTCAGCGCGTCCGCCAGGGTCGAGATCAGCAGGGTCTTCGCCAGCCCCGGCACGCCGATGAAGAGCCCGTGCCCGCGGGCGAAGAGCGCGATGAGCAGCAGCTCGATGACGTCGTCCTGGCCGATAATGCGCTTTCGCAGCTCGCCCAGGACACGCTGTCGCGCCTCGGCCATCGCCTCGACGTCGGCGGGGGTCACGGGCGCGGGTCCGGCGCCTTCGGGGGTAGCGGGTGCGTTCATCGAGGTTCCTCGTCTCAAGGGCTGTGTGGGGTGGGGCAGACCGCTCGTCCTGACCGGCTGCGCGCTCTAGACTCTACGCTCATCGAGCGCGGGGGACGCGGCGCGGCGACCGCTCGCCATCGCCGGGACGACGCGGCGTGGGTGACCGGCGCGTCATCGTGGGTTTCGTGGGGTCCATCAACGGCGGGTGACCAGCTCCTGGGCTCTGCGCTCGCGCGCCGCCTCGGCTTCGCGCCCGAGGCCGCTGAAGGCCTTGGCCAGATACCCGTGCACGTCCGGGTCGAACGGGTTGTTGAGGATGGCCGCTTCCAGGTGCTCGCGCGCCTGCTCGTAGCTGCCTTTTCGCAGGTAGGCGTCGCCCAAGTAGACGCGTAGTAGCATGTAGCTCGGGTAGAGCGAAAGCGGGCGCTCCAGCTCGGTGATGGCCTCGTCGACCCGGCCGAGCTGCAAGAGCGCGAAGCCGAGCTTGGCCTGGACGAAGGGCGTCTCGGACCCCACCTCGACCGAGGCCTTCCGGTACTCCTTGGCCGCCGCCTTGTAGCGCTCCAAGAGCCGCATCCGGTCCCCCAGCCACACATACTTGCGGGCCGTCTGGCCCTTGAGCGTGTCCAGCTCGGTCGCCTCGGTGTCCTGGCCCTTGAAGAGCAGCCGCTGGTCGAACATGTCGTCCATGCGCCGCAGCCCCGCCTGCGCCAGGTAGCCCTTCCACGCCGGCTCGAACCGCGACCAGGGCACCCCCGCGACCTCTGAGACGGCCTCCCGGTCGCTTCGCCCGGCCCCCATGGCCGCCACCAGCCGGCTGGCGACGCTCGGCCCCGCCTGCCGCTTCAGGAACTCGATGACGGTGAACACCTCGGCGAAGGCCGTCGCCGTGGCCTCCTGGCTCGGCAGCTTCGCCATGGACGGGCTCATCTCGGCGAAGCTGATGAGCTTCCCATCCGCCAGCGCCCGCGCCAGCAGGTCCTCGCTGCGCCGGTCCAGCGCCGGCACGTGCCCGCGCCGCCAGTAGCCCTCGAAGTACTTGGCCAACCCCTCGTGTAGCCAGATGGGGACTGTGTTCTTGCTCTTCTGGGTGACGAGCAGGTGGATGAACTCGTGGGCCAGCGTGTCCGCCCAGCCGTAGCCGTAGACGAGATCCCGCGGCGACGTGATCATCAGCCGGTTG
>CAZNZH010001105.1:0-1599 GCA_964577445.1 uncultured Myxococcales bacterium | reverse complement strand
TTCGGACCGAGCGGGGCGCCAGCGACGTCTTTTCAGGGGCTTACGCGCGGAGGGCGCTTGCCGAGCGCAAGAAACCGACGCGCGGAAGTCCCTGAAAAGACATGAGCCAGCCACGCGACGGGAGAATATGGGAGCACCTTCTAATTGGTCGCCGCGCCCGCCCTCCGCGATGATGCGCCCCATGCGCACCGTCCTGCTCGCCGTCGCCCTCCTCGCCTCCCCGAGCGCCTCGGCGACCACCCTCGACGAGGTCCACGACTGGCTGCGCGCCGGCCGCAGCGAGGTCGTGGTCGCCGCGCTCTCCGCGCTGCTCCCGACCCTCGACAAAGCCGCCCAAGACGACGCCCGCTTCACCATCGGCCGCCTCCTCGTCGAAGAGCGCCGCCCCCAAGCCCTGTACTTCCTGGCCCAGCTCCCCGCCCCCTTTGCGCCCGTCGACGACCGCCGCCTCTACTGGCTCGCCCGCGCCTACGCGCTCAACCCCACCGACCCCGCCGCCCTGACCGCCATCGACGCCGCACTGCGCGCCACCAAAGACGCGCGCGAGGTCGCCACGCTGACCCTCGCCCGCGCCGACGTCCTCGACGCAGCGAACCAGCCCGCATCTGCCGAAGAGGCCCTCGCCCGCGTCGCCGCCCGCCCGCCCCGCGACCTCGCCGCCCACGCCCTGCGCCGCCTCGCCTTGCGCGCCCGCGATCGCTTTTCGACCCCCGACCCGGCCGCCGCCAAACGCTACGCCCGCCGCATCGCCGTGCGCTTCCCCGACACCGACGCCTCACCCACCGCCGATCTCGGGCTACAGACCGCCGATCTGTCCGACCGCGAGCGCTTTGACCGCGCCAAGATCCTCATGGCGCGTTTCCGCTACGTCGAGGCCCGCGAAGAGCTGCGCCGGCTGACCGACCACCCCACGCTCGGCGACGAGGCCCGCTGGCTGGTCGGCGTCATCGGCTTACAAAAGCTCCGCGACGCCCCGGTCGAGGCCCGCGCCATGCTCGAGCGCGTCGCCGCCAGCCCCGGCCCCCACGCCGAAGACGCGCTGATGGGCGTGATGCGCACCTGGATCAAGCAAGACCGCTACGACGACGCGCTCAAGGTCGGCGACACCTACCTGCGCCGCTACCCCAAGGGCGCCCACCGCGCGGCCATCGCCTACTACAAGGGCTGGCTGCCCTACGACCAGCGCCGCTGTAAGGAGGCCGTGCCGGCGCTGCGCAGCTACATGAAGAGCTACGGCGACAAGGGCTCCTACGTGCGCGGCTTCATCGCCTGGTGCGCCATCCGCGACGGCCAGTGGGAGCAGGCCATCCGCGACTACGAGGCGCTGGTGGGCTACGGCGGCGCCGTGACCCGCGGGAAGGCCTGGTACTGGCAGGGCGTGGCGCTCGATGAGCTGGGCCGGCGCGACGAGGCGCGGGAGCGCTTCGCCAAGATCCGCCGCGACTACCCGGTGACCTGGTATGACATCTTAGCCCAGCAGCGGCTGGCGCGCTGGGACGGCCGCGACCCGCGAGCCTCGGCGCTGCCTTGGCCCGAGGGCGGCACCCTGGCCCTGGCCGCCCACCCGATCTCCCGCGACGCGCTCGAGTGGCCGCGCCT
>CAZNZH010001104.1:0-1601 GCA_964577445.1 uncultured Myxococcales bacterium | reverse complement strand
AGTCCGTGGCGTTCGGCGGGATGCCGAAGCTGCGACCGAACAAGGGCGTGGCGAAGCGGGGGGCGGGCGGCACGGCGGGTGGTGCGCAGGGCGCCGGGCGCGACGCCGCGGCGGCCGAGGCGGGCGTGAGAGCACCAGCGCCTGCGGACAAGCCGGTGTCCGCGATACCCTCGGCCCAGGTCGGCGCCGCGCTCACCGCAGCGCGGCGCCAGATGGGCAGCGGCGCGCCGGAGCAGGCTATCGAAGGGTTTCGCGAGGTGCTTGCGACCCACCCGGGCAACACGCGGGCGCGGCTGGGTCTGGCGCAGGCCCTCTACGAGAGCAACCGGGTCACCGAGGCGCGCGGCCAGCTACTGCGTCTGCTCGAGGCCGAGCCGACCCACGGGCGGGCGCTGCTGTTGATGGGCTCCATCGTCCAAGAGCAGGGACCGGTCTCGGAGGCGAAGAGCTACTACAAGCTCTATCTGAAGCACTACCCCAACGGCACCAGCGCACCGGAGGTCCGCGCCATCCTCGGGAGGCTCTGAGCTGGCCGTCCCGCAGGGGCCGGACCTCTAGAACGGGATGTCGTCGTCGTCGTAAAAGCCGGGGTCGGCGCCGGGCGGCGCTCCGCCCTGGGGGCCGCTCTGAGCCGGTTGCTGTGACGGCCCACCGCCGCGACCCGCGTCGCCGCGCTGCTGGCCGTAGCCACCGCCGCCGCCGCCGCTCGGGGCACCGCCACCATATCCACCGCCACCGCCGTCGCCGCCGCGCTGCTGGCCGTAGCCACCACCGCCCTGCTGGGCGCCCTGGCCACCGGACTGGCCGCTGTCCAAAAATGTCATCTGGTCGGCGATAATCTCGGTCGTGTACTTCTTCTGGCCGCTCTGCTGATCGTCCCAGGAGCGCGTCTGCAGCCGCCCCTCGATGTAGACCTTGCGCCCTTTTGCGAGGTAGCGCTGCGCCAGCTCGGCGAGCTGGTTCCACACCACCACGCGGTGCCACTCGGTCTCCTCGCGCCGATTGCCTTCGCGGTCTTTGTAGTTCCGCGAGGTGGCCAGCGACAGGGTCGCGACCTGTTGGCCCGAGGGCGTCGTCCGCACCTCCGGGTCGGCGCCGAGGTTCCCGATGAGAATGACCTTGTTGACGCTGCCTGCCATGGCTAGATCTCCCCGCGTACGAGCTCGATGAGGGTCATCACCGCGAAGCCCGTGCCGCCCTTGGGCACGTAGCCGTCGGCCTTGTCCGCGTAGGCCGGGCCGGCGATGTCGAGGTGGCACCACTTGATGTCACCGACGAATTCTTTGAGGAAGAGCGCCGCCGTGATGGCGCCGCCCCACCGCGCACCGACATTTTTGAGGTCGGCGTTCGGCGTCTTCAGCATCGCCTCGAGCTTCTTCTCGAGCGGCATCGGCCACACCGACTCGCCCGCGGCGGTGGCCGCGTCGCGCACGCGCGCGCCGAAGGCCTCGTCGCTGCTGAAGAGCCCGGCGGTGTTGGGGCCCAGCGCGACGACGCAGGCGCCGGTCAGGGTCGCGAGATCCACGATGCGATCCACCTTCAACCGCTCGGCGTAGCAGAGCGCGTCGGCCAGGATCAGGCGCCCCTCGGCGTCGGTGTTC
>CAZNZH010001103.1:0-1601 GCA_964577445.1 uncultured Myxococcales bacterium | reverse complement strand
AGTGGCCGTCGCCCGCCCGGTCGTGACGCAGCGACGGCATCGAGGTCGCCTCCGCCGCCACCTCGCGGGTAAGCGCGCGCCCTGCCCTCGCCGCGTGCTGTGCGACCTGCTCGAGGATCCCGAGCGCCCGCCGCGCGTCGCCGTCGGCCGCCTTCGCCAGATCCGCCAGCACGCCCGGCTCGGCGACCAGGCCCAGCCCGCCGAGGCCGCGCTCCTCGTCGGCCAGCGCCCGGCCCAAAAGCTCGGCCAGCGCGTCGTCCGGCAGCGCCTCGAGCCGCACCACCCGGCACCGCGACAGGAGCGCCGAGTTCAGCGCGAAGCTCGGGTTCTCCGTCGTGGCGCCGATGAGCGTCAGGGTCCCGTCCTCGACGTGCGGCAAGAACGCGTCCTGCTGGCCCTTGTTGAAGCGGTGGATCTCGTCGACGAAGCAGATCGTCCGCCGCCCGCCCATGGCCCGGCCGCGCGCCCGCTCGACGATCTCGCGCACCTCCTTGACGCCGCCCAGCACGGCCGAAAAGGGCTCGAAGCTGGCGTCCGCCGACTGCGCTACAACCCGCGCCAGCGTAGTCTTTCCGCTGCCCGGCGGCCCCCACAAGACGAGGCTCGGGATCGCGTCCCGCTCGATCGCCAGCCGCAGGAAGGTCCCCTCGCCCAACACCCCCTGCTGCCCGACCAGCTCGTCCAGGGTGCGCGGCCGCATCCGGTCCGCCAGGGGCGCCCCCTCGACGCCCCGCCGTCGCTTCTCAAAGAGGTCATCGTTCAACTGAATCAAGCCCCGTCCGACGCGATCTCGTCCTTGTCCGCGCCAGCCTCATCGAGTAGCTTCCGCCAACTCCAAGGCCAGCACGGGGAGGTCGCCATGTTGCCCGAAAAACTCCCGGAAGCCCTCACCTTCGACGACGTCATGCTCGTTCCCGGGTACAGCGAGGTCCTGCCGAAGGACGTCGACCTCAAGACGCGCGTCACCCGCGGCCTCGAGCTGAACATCCCGCTGCTGTCGGCGGCGATGGACTCGGTCACCGAGGCGCAGATGGCCATCACGGTCGCGCGCCACGGCGGGCTCGGCGTCATCCACAAGAACATGTCGCCTGAGCGGCAGGGCTCCGAGGTGCGGAAGGTCAAGAAGTACGAGAGCCGGATGGTCATCGACCCGGTGACCGTGCGCCCGGACCAGACGCTGGCGGAGGCCGTGGACTCCATGCGGCAGCACGACATCTCGGGCTTGCTTGTCACCGACCGCGGCAAGCTGGTCGGGATCCTGACCCACCGCGACATCCGGTTCATCGAGGATCTCGGGCGGCCGGTGGGCGAGCTGATGACCCGCGACCTGGTGACGGTGCCCGAGGGGACGAGCTCGGACGAGGCCAAGCGCGTGCTGCACGAGCACCGGGTGGAGAAGCTGCCGGTCATCGACGCCGACGGGGCGCTGCGCGGGCTCTTCACGATCAAGGACATCGACAAGGAGGCGCGCTACCCGGACTCGGCGAAGGACGGGCGCGGGCGGCTGGTGTGCGCGGCGGCGGTGGGTGTGGGTGCTGATTGTGAGGCGCGGGCTGGGTATTTGATGGAGGCCGGGGTCGACGTGCTGGTGGTCGACACCG
>CAZNZH010001102.1:0-1602 GCA_964577445.1 uncultured Myxococcales bacterium | reverse complement strand
TGGGGCCGCCGGCCCTGGTCGCCGCCGGCCTGGCCGAGCACGGCGAGGTGGTCGTGCTACAACCCCGGCGGGTCGCCGCGCGCGCGGTGGCCCGGGCCATGGCGGCGCGTCGCGGCGAGCCGGTGGGCGAGAGCGTCGGCTACGAGGTGCGCTTTGAGCGCGCGGTCAGCCCGCGGACGCGGATCCGCTTCGTCACCGAAGGCATCCTGACCTCGCGGATTCAGCGCGATCCCGAGCTCCGGGGTGTCGCGGTCGTGGTCTTGGACGAGTTCCACGAGCGCAGCCTCCACGCCGATCTGGCGCTGGCGCTGGTGACCGAGGTGCAGGGCGCGCTGCGGCCGGATCTACGCCTGGTCGTGATGTCCGCGACCCTGGATCCCGAGCCGCTGTCTCGCTTTTTGGGGGGCTGCGCCATCATCCGCGCCGAGGGCCGCGCTCACCCGCTGACCGTCGGCTGGCGCGAGCGGGGCGACGCGCGCGCCGTCGGGGCGTCGGCGGCCGACGGCGCGCGCGAGGTGGCGCACGGGATGGCCGACCGGACGCTGCCCCAAGGCGACGTCCTGGTCTTTTTACCGGGCGTGCGGGAGATCGAGGACGCCGCGGCGAGCCTCCGGGCGCGGCCGGCCGAGGGCTTCGACGACGTGCTGGCGCTCCACGGGCGTATGCCGGCCGAGGCCCAGGACCGCGCGCTCTCGCCGGGATCTCGGCCCCGCATCGTCTTGGCGACCAACCTGGCCGAGACCTCGCTGACCATCCCGGGCGTCGCCGCGGTGGTCGACACTGGGCTCTGCCGCGTCTCGCGTCACGACCCCGGGCTGGGCGTGGAGCGGCTCGAGCTCACCCGCATCTCGCGGGCGTCGGCCGAGCAGCGGGGCGGGCGGGCAGGGCGCCTGGGCCCCGGGCACGTCCTGCGGCTCTGGCCCGCGCGCGAGCACGCCGCCCTCGCGGCCTTCGACGAGCCCGAGCTGCGTCGCGCCGACCTCGCCTGGTTTGTGCTGCAACTGCGGGCCTGGGGGGTCGCCGATCTCGGGCGCTTCTCGCTCTATGAGCCGCTGGAGCCTCGCGCGGTGGCCCAGGCGGAGCGGCTGCTGGCCAGCCTCGGCGCGACGGTCGGAGATGGCGGGCCGCTCACGGAGGTCGGCCGCGCGATGGCGGGGCTGCCGACCGCGCCGCGGCTGGCTCGGGCGCTGATCGCCGCGAGCGAGGCGGGGGTGCTTTCGGAGACGGCGCTGGTCGCCGCTTGGCTCGAGGAGGGTCGCCGCCTCCCGGGCGAGGTGGCGCCGGGTGATCTGGGCGGCCTGGTCGCCGCGATTCGTCGCTCGCCGGCCTCGGCGCGCCTGGGGCGCACGGCTCAGACCCTGGCGCGGCGTGTGGCCGGGGGCGGCGCCGCGAAGCGCTCGCAGGGCGATGAGGCGATGGCGCGCAGCCTGCTCGCCGGCTTCCCCGACCGCCTGTGTGTGCGTCCGCGCCCCGATCGGCCCGAGCTGAGCATGAGCGGCGGCCGCGGCGGGGTCTTGGAGTCGCCGGAGACCGCGCCGCCGGGGCGCTACCTGCTGGCCCTCGATGTGGACGGCGGGCGCCGCGGCGCCTTCGCCCGGACCC
>CAZNZH010001101.1:0-1602 GCA_964577445.1 uncultured Myxococcales bacterium | reverse complement strand
CTCTCATGCGGCTGAACTACGGCTCGACTTCAGACGCGTACGTGCATACAATCATGCACACATGACGCCTAGGAGGCGACATGGATATCGGGTTCGTTTGGGACGAGGCCAAGTGCGCTGCGGTTCGGGTGTCGCACGACGTGTCGTTCTATGAGGTCGTCTCCTGCTTCGACGACGCCCGGGTGCTTGAAGTTGACGACCCTCAAGGGCATCCCGATCGGTTCATGCTCGTCGCACAGACGGCCGCCGGACGCGTGCTTCAGGTCGTCGTGTCGGAAGAAGCCCTGCCCCTCTATCGCATCATCACCGCGTTCGACGCGGGTGGCGCGTGGCTTGCGGAGTATAGAAATGACGAAGCCCTTTGACTATGAGGAGTACAGCCGCACGCATCCGCCTGAGCCGGCGACGGTGCGGCGCGGCACGGCGGCGCGTGACGCCCGCCGGGCCGCGAACAAGCAGCGAATTACTATCCGACTCGACGGCGACATCCTTGACGAGTTCAAGGCGCTGGTGCCCGAAGGTCGGGGATACCAGGCGCTCATGAACGCAGCGCTCCGCGAGTGGCTGGCGGCACGCGACGTTCGTCAACTCATCCGTCAGGATCTGCGAGAGCTTGTGCGCGAAGCCGTCCGGGAGGGTCGGGCCTCAGCGGCCGCGTCGCCAGAGCCCCGCCCCACCCCGCCCCGCTCAGCGCTTGCGCCGCCACCCGCCGCGGCGCTTGGACGCCTTGGGCTTCGCCTGCGACTGCTTGTTCTCGTCGTCGAGCAGGCCCGCCTCGCGCGCCGCGCGCACCGACGCCACCGCCTCTTCCCCCAGCCGCCGCATCGCCTCATCGCGCGCGGACTCGATCTCTTGCATCACCGCGCCCACATCGACCGCGCGCGTGCTCTTCTCGAAGCGGCCCGTCAGCTCCGTCGTCGGCGTCAGCTCGCCCCGCGAGTAGAGCGCCCACATCTCCTGCCCGTACCGCGTCTTCAGCAGCGCCGGCTCGTACCGCCCGAGGTAGTGCGCCAGGTTGTCCACGTCCCGCACCAAAATCGCCCGCGCGCTCTGGTTTCCCGCCGCGTTCACCGCCTGCGGCAGGTCGATGATGACCGGCCCCTCGGGCCCCACCAGGATGTTGTATTCGGACAGGTCGCCGTGGACCAACCCCGCGCACAGCATCCGCACCACCTCGCCGATGAGCCGCCCGTGCATCGCGGCGGCCTCTTCGGCCGTGAACCTCACCTCGCCCAGCCGCGGCGCCGGGTTGCCCTCGCCGTCGCTCACCATCTCCATGATGAGCACGCCACCCTCAAACGCGAACGGCCTCGGCACGCGCACGCCCGCCGCCGCCAGCTTGTAGAGCGCGTCGACCTCCGCCGACTTCCACTGCGCCTCCAGCTCCTGCTTGCCGAAGCGCGTGCCCTTCTCCATCGCGCGCGCCCGGCGCGTGTTCCGCACCGTCCGCCCTTCCTGGTACGCCGCCCGCTGATGGAAGGTCCGCTCGGCCGCCTCCTTGTAGACCTTCGCGCAGCACAGCTCGCCACGCGAGATCACAAGATAAACTGCCCGCCGAGAACGAGCAGGCCATGGCCAGCGCCATCCGCTTAGTGCAGGAAA
>CAZNZH010001100.1:0-1603 GCA_964577445.1 uncultured Myxococcales bacterium | reverse complement strand
TGTCGTCGATGTCGCTGGTGCGCATCGAGTTCGACGGCGACAGTGCGCGCGAGGCGGAACGCTTCGACATGCGGCGGCGCATCCGCGAGGTCGAGCAGGGCCCGGACGGCGCGATCTGGCTGCTGGAGGACGGCACCCGCAATGGCCAGGGCTGGCTGCTGAAGCTCACGCCCCTGGCGAGCTGACCGCGTTCACGACCGGCACGGCGGTCGCGTCGGCTTGCGCGACCGCCTTCGAGACGCGCGCCGCGCGCTTGCGCCACCAGATGATCACGCCGGTGATGCTCATCAACGCGACGACGAGTCCCATCAGCGAGACGAGGATGCGCCCGGGGATACCGAGGATGCGACCCGAATGCAGCGGGAACTGCGCCTGCACGAAGAGATCCGCGGCCGTGCCTTTCCACGGCAGGCGCTCGCCGATCAGCGCTCCGTCGGCGCCGTCGAAATAGACCTGCGGCGGGCCGACGCCGGCGGCGCCGTGATCGTCGCCCGGCGCGTAGTAGTTCACGCTGTAGAAGCCCTGCAGCCGCGAGTAGTAGATGCCGCCCACCGGTGTCGTCCACCCTCTCGCCTGGCCTTCCTCCTCCGCACGCGCGAGCACGTCCGCGAAGCCGAGTCGCGGCTCGATCGGGCGGTCGGGCGGCGTGGGCACGCGCGTGTCCCAGGGGGAGGGCGTCACCTGTGAAACCTTCGACATCACCGGGTAGAACACTTCGCTGTAGAGGTTCAGCGAGAACGCGGTGAACGCGAGGACGAACACGACGAGCCAGGTCCACAGACTGAAGGCGCGATGCAGGTCGAAGTTGAGCTTCGTGCTGCCGGCATTCCAGCGCAGTTTCCACGCGGGCTTCCATCGCTGCCAGAACGAGCGCGCCGGTTCGCCGCCCGCCGCCGCCGCGGCGCGCGCGCGTCGCCTCAGCGGCAGCGTGAGATAGAAGCCAATGAACGAATCGAGCGTCCAGATGATCGCGATGATGCCGAGCAGCCACAGGCCCCAGCGGTCGATGCCCCACATCGTCGGCATGTGCAGGCTGTAGTGCAGCACGTAGAGGAACGACACGAGGTTCTCGCGCGTGATGGGCCACACGCCGCCCCATTCACGCTCGCCGAGCGTTTCACCGGTCACCGGATCGACGAAGACCTGGTTGTAGTCGATGTCGAAGAGTCGCCCGGTCGCGGGGTCGACCCGTGGCTCGACGCCGAACGCGAGCGCATGACCCTCGGGTTCGTGCAGTGGCAGCCATGTGATCTGCACGCGCGGATCGCGCGCCTCGATCGCCTGCGCCAGCGCGAGCGATGACTGCGCCGGGCCGCGGCTCTCGACGTGGGTGAGCTGCGGGTTCAGCAGCTCATCGAGTTCGTGGTCCCAGGAAATGATCGCGCCGGTGAGCCCGCTCACGACCAGGAAGGCCGCGATCGTGAGGCCCGCGTAACGGTGGAGCAGGACCAGAGCCTGACGCATATTTTAAGATCATTGATGCAAATACGAAGTATTCGCAACACTATTACACCCGTCAACTCCCTTCGGTAACGCTCGTTTTCCGAGCGGGATGATATTGTCCTGATCAGACCAGGCGATCGCCCGCGAAAGCCACCGGGCG
>CAZNZH010001099.1:0-1604 GCA_964577445.1 uncultured Myxococcales bacterium | reverse complement strand
CGCGTTCCGTGGCGACTCGAGCGTGGAGTCGGTCGTGACCGTGAACGTGAGGTAGCGATCCGCCGGGTGCCCGACCTGGACCAAGTCGTCTGCCAGCTCGACGTCGGGGGAAGGCGAGAACTTGAATCTCAGGGGATGAGCGGAGCTTGCAATCGGCGAGAGTAACAGTTATGTTGTCTCATTAGGCGGTTGCTACCGACGGGGTCAGTGTCTTTGCCGGCGCGGGGCGACTGGCGATCACAGACGGATCGATCGAACGGACAGGAGCCCGATGCGAGTCTTCATCTCAGCCGATATCGAGGGGGTGGCCGGCGTCGTCAGCGGTCGCCAGGCCAGCGCCGGCCAACCGGAGTACGAGACCGCCAGGCAGTGGATGACGCTGGAGGTCAACGCTGCGATCGAGGGTGCCAGGAGTGCCGGGGCAACCGAGTTCGTCGTGTGCGATTCGCATTCGCACATGCAGAACATCGTGCCCGACCTCCTGGACGCGGACGCGCGGCTGGTGCGCGGCGCCATCCGCGACTCGTTGCAGATGCAGGGGATAGACGCCGGTTTCGACGCACTGTTCGTCACGGGCACGCACGCGGCGGCGGGGACCGAGCGGGCGGTGCTGGACCACACGTGGGTCGGGAAGTCCGTCTACAACATCCGCATCAACGGGCGGACGCTGAACGAGGCCGCCCTCAACGCCCTGACCGCGGCGCGCCACGGGGTGCCGTTCGCGCTGGTCACGGGCGACGAGGTGACGGCGGCGCAGACGCGCGAGGTTCACCCTGACGTCGAAGCGGCCATCGTGAAGTGGTCGTACTCGCGCTTCTGCGCCTCGTCGCTCCATCCGGCCCGCGCTCGCGACGAGATCCGGGCCGCAGCTGCGCGCGCCATCGGCCGGCTGCCGGAACTGAAGGTCGCTCAAGTCCCCAGCACCCTGACGATGGAGGTCGACTTCATAAGCACCGACATGGCGGACGCCGCCTGCCTGGTCCCCGGGGTCGAACGGCTAGCGGCCCGCACCATCGCCTTCACCGGCGACCCGGACACGGTGTTCAGGCTGCAGGAACTACTGTTGTACCGCCTGATCTACTCGCTCTGACCGCCGCGTGCGCGCCGGAGGCCCCCAGCCGGGGAGCCTCCGACGGGCCACTACTAGCGCTTAGCCGTGGTTGTCGGCGAGGTGCGAGGCCGTGATGACGTCGGAGATGCCAACGGCGGCCTCGCGAACCTGAGGCGCGATCTCGGCCCTGCGCTCCTCGGTCATCCGCTCCACCAGGCCCGTCACGGTCAAGGAACCGAAGACCCTGCTCCCGTTGAAGAGCGGGGCGGACACGGCCCCCACGGTCTGGGTACGCTCGCCGACGTCGTCCAGGTAACCCGTCTCGGTCACGCGGGCCAGCTGTTGTCGTATTCGGCCGAGGTCCTTGCCCGCTTCGGCCGCGGCGTCCAGGACGGCCGCCTGCTCTGCCGCTCGTAGGAAGGCAAGGATGACCTTGCCGGCCGTGCCGCTATGCAGGGCGCCGCGCACCCCAACCGGCCGCCGCTCCCTGTTCGGCGGGAACCGCTCCAGGACGTGCACGCACATGCGCTCCAGGCCGACGAGCAGGTTGAGG
>CAZNZH010001098.1:0-1617 GCA_964577445.1 uncultured Myxococcales bacterium | reverse complement strand
GCAGCTCGTCGAGGCTGGCCCCGTTCGCGATCTTCTCGCGAAACTCGGCGGTCTTTCCCCGGAGCTGGTCGTCGGAGTAGCGCGAGGTCTTGTCCTCCAGCGCGTTGATCTTCTGGACCAGCGGCTGGACTCGCTTGATTTGGCGCTCGTTCGCGGTGCCGACCACCGAGCGGATGAGTTTCTTGAACATGAGATACCTGCGAGCTGTACGGCGGCCGCGGCTAGGACCGAGGGTGCGAAAGCATACCAGACGCGTGGCGGGAAAGGGTAAGCACTGTCCGTTGGCGGCCCAAGGGGTCAGCGCGCGGCGGCGCTGCAAAGATCATCAGAATCCGCCCTCGCCCAGCGCGTGAAGAGCGAGGGTGGCCGCGCAGACGATGGCGGTGTCGGCGCGAAGGATGCGCGGACCGAGGTGGGCGGCCTTCCAGCCGAGGGACTCGAGCTCCGCGACCTCGCCCGGGTCGAGTCCCCCCTCGGGCCCGGTCAGCACGCGGAGCCGCCCCGCCGCCGCGGCCGCCCGGAGCGCCACCTGAGCCCCGACCCCGCCCCCCTCATAGAAGAAGACCCCGGGGCCCACGGTAGGCAGCCCAGCCGGCTCGAGGATCTCGGGTGCCCAGGTGCGACCGCACTGCTCGCAGGCCTCTCGGGCGATCGAACGCCAGCGGGCGAGCTTCTGCGGGGCCTTGCCGGCGGCGGCGCGCGCGACGCTGCGCCGCCCCGTCCACGGCACGATGCGCCAGACCCCAAGCTCGGTGAGCTGGCGCACCAGGTCGTCGGCGCGGCCCCCCTTGAGCAGCGGGAGCCAGATCTCGAGCTCGGCCAGGGGGTCGGTCCCGGCGGGTTCAAGGGCCAGGTCGATCTCGATGCTCAGCGGTGGGCCGGGCACCAGGCGGGCCGCGAAGCGCTTTCCGTCGCGGCCAATCGCCTCGAGCGCGGCGCCGGGGCCGAGCCGCAGCACGACGGCCAGGTGGTGCGCGTCGCCGGCCTCGAGCGGGACCACCGCCCCGACCGTGAGCGACCTCGAGACGTGGACCCGGGTCACGGGCCAGCGTCCGGCCAGCAAAGGTCCAGCCGCACCCACTCGCCCGCCTGAGCGCGCGAGGCGAGCGCCATGCCCACCGACCCGTAGGCCGCGATGACGTTGTCGGCTTGGGTAGCGAGGATGCCGCTGAGCACCAGCGCGCCGTCCGGTGCCGTGTGGCGCGCCAGCTCGGGCGCCATGCCCATCAGCACCGGCGCCAAGATGTTGGCCACGACCAGGGGGAAGGCGCCGCGGACCCGGGAGAGCGCCGTCGCCGAAGCCTCGATTCGCGAGGCGACGCCGTTGACGTCGGCGTTGTCGACCGTGATGGCGACCGCGTCGGGGTCGTTGTCCACCGCGACGACGCGGGACGCGCCCAGCAGCGCCGCGGCGATGGCGAGGATCCCGGTCCCGGTGCCGACGTCGAGGACCTCGGCGGGCGGGGCGCCACCGGAAAACGCGGCGTCGATGGCCTCCAGACACAGCCGGGTCGTCTCGTGCTGGCCTGTGCCGAACGCCATGCCCGGCTCGATGATGACGGTTGCGGCGTCGCCCGCCGCGGCCACCTCCCACGGCGGCCTCACGCGCAGGCGGGC
>CAZNZH010001097.1:0-1621 GCA_964577445.1 uncultured Myxococcales bacterium | reverse complement strand
CTTCGCTGGCCGCGTGCTCCGCCAGGGTGCTCTGAAATCGCTCCCAGAGGAGACAGGCCCGCCCGAGATCGAGCTCGGTCAGCGCCTCGATGGCCCCGAGGAGGAGCTCATCGAGGCCGTCGTGGACTCGCTGGTTGGCGTCGACGAGAGGGCTTGGCATCGAACCTACTCCGTGGGCGCGGCGGCGGGCGCGCGTAGGGATGACGCGATGTGGATCTCCGAGCGCAGGGTTCGGTGGACCGGGCAGCGGTCGGCGATGTCGAGGCAGCGGGCGCGCTGCGCGTCGGTCAGGGGGCCCAGCAGCTCGATCTCGCGCTGGATTCGGTAGATCTTGCCGGTCTCTGTCTCGCACTCAGGGCAGTCGGCGGCGTCGATGGTGCCGTGGGTCAGGCGCACGCGGACGCCCTCGAGCGGCCACTCTTTGCGGTCGGCGTACATGCGGAGCGTCATGCTCGTGCAGGCGCCCAGCGAGGCGGCCAGCAGCTCGTGGGGCGCCGGTCCCTCGCCGGTGCCGCCGGCGCTGAGGGGCTCGTCGGCGACGAAGCGGTGGTGGCCGGCGACGATCTCGCTGCGGTAGCCGCTGGCCCCGGTGAACACGACGACCCCGCCCTCGGCGGGCGGGGCCGCGGGCTCCTCGACCGGCGCCGGGGCGACGTAGCGCTCGGCCCACGCCGCGATGACCGATCCGACGTAGCAGGCGTCGGCGCGCCGGCTCAGCAGGTGGTCCGCGCTGTCCAGGCTGATGAAGCTCTTGGGGTGCAGCGCGCGGCCGTAGATGTGGGCCGCGTTGTCGATGGACACGACCCCGTCGCGGGGCGAGTGCGTCACCAGCAGCGCCGTTCCCAGACGGCCCATGGCCGCGGTGTCGTCGAACTCGGCGAGGTCGTCGAGAAACTGCTTTTTAATCCAGAACTTGCGACCGCCGAGCGTGACCTCGGCCCGGCCGCTGGCCTCGATCTCGTCGCGGGAGCCGTCGATGAGGTGGGCGATGTGCTGGGGGTTTGAGGGCGCGCCGATGGTGGCGACCGCGCGGGCCGAGGGGACGCGGGCGGCGCTGTAGAGGGCCGCGGCGCCGCCTAAAGAGTGGCCGATCAGGAGCTCGGGCGCCTGCCCGCGGGCGGCCATGAACTCGGCGGCGTCCACGAGGTCGTCGTTGTTGGTGGAGAAGCTGGTGTCGGCGAACTCGCCGGTGGAGCGGCCCAGGCCGGTGAAATCGAAGCGCAGCACGGCGATGCCGGCGTCGGTGAGCGCGCGGGAGATGCGCGTGACCGCGGTGAGATCTTTGGAGCAGGTGAAGCAGTGGGCGAAGAGCGCGAAGGCCTTTGGGGCGCCGCCTTCGGGGAGATCCAAGAGCGCCGCCAGGGCGTCGCCGCGGCGGTTGTCGAAGAAGAGACGCTCGCTTTTCACGAGCTGGCGCCTGGGGGTTCGAAGAACTCCACCACGCCGGTGTCGAGGGAATACTCAGCGCCGATGACCAGGAGGGCGTCGCTCGCGATGAGCTCTTCGAGGATGCGTGAGCCGTGGCGGAGGTGGTCGACCGAGGCGCGGATGTTGGCGCGGACGGCCTGACGCTTCAGCTCGGCGGGGTTGTGGCGCAGCTCGGTTTCGAAGAGCGTCTCCA
>CAZNZH010001096.1:0-1622 GCA_964577445.1 uncultured Myxococcales bacterium | reverse complement strand
GACGGCGCCGAGGCGCTCCAGGGGCAGCAGCGCGCGGGCCCGAAACGCGAGGTCGGTGTCCTCGCGTTCGAGGACACGCACCAGGTGCATCACCATGCGTTCGCGCAGCTCCGGAGACCCTGCTGAGTCGCGCAGCATGCGCTCGACGACCTGCTCCTGCATCCAGCGCTGGTCCACCACCAGCATGCCCACGCAGGCCCCGAAATAGCAGACATCGCCTGGGCATTCGCTGTCCTGGCGGCAGTTCTGGCCGTTGCCGTAGAGCATGGCGTCGATCTCGGGCGGCAGCGCGGTGCCTGGCGGCAGGGCCGGGGCGGGTGCCGGCGGCGAGCCCTCGGGCTCCGCGGGGGTCTCGCAGGCGCCGAGAGCCAGGACGAGGCAACCCAGCGCCGCGACCGCTCGGGCTCTCAAGCGCTGGCTCCAGCCTGGGCGAGCTCGACGAGGCGCTCGAAGATCCTGCGCTGAGCCGGCTGGTCCTGCATCCACTCGGGGTGCCATTGAACGCCCAGCACCCACGGGCTGCCCTCGCGCTCGACGGCCTCCACGATGCCGTCGGGGGAGTGGGCGATGACGCGCAGGTTATCGGGGATCGCGTGGAGCCCCTGGTGGTGCACGGAGTTGACGTGGCGCGGGTCGTCGCCGAAGAGCTGCTCCAGCTCGGTGTCCGGGACCAAGCTGATGTCGTGGGAGAGGCCGTCGTAGAGCTCCTGGCTGCGGTGGACCTTCGAGCCCTCGCGCATGGTCGCCAGGTCCTGCCACAGGGTCCCGCCCTCGGCGACGTTGATGAGCTGGGCGCCGCGGCACACGCCCAGCACCGGTTTGCCGTGGGTCAGGGCGGCGCGATACAGGGCGATCTCCCAGCGGTCCCGGTCGGGATCGCCGGCCCAGGCGGGGTTCAGGACCTCCTCGCCGTACATGCCCGGGCTGATGTCGGCGCCGCCGGTCAACACCAGGCCGTCCACGCGCTCCATGATGGCGTCGGACTGATCGGCGAGCTCTCGCGCCGATTCGGCGCCCGCCCGGTAGAGCATCAGCGGCAGGCCGCCCGCGAGTCGGACGGCGTGCGCGATCGACGCGTCGCCGTATTCGAGCGCCTTGTTCTTGTAGAAGCGCCGGTCCTCGGCCGGGAAGGCGTTGGGGCTGACACCGATGAGAGGTTGCTTGCTCACGGCGCCATAGGTAGTGCGAGCGCGCTCGGACGTCAACGAGGAGCGGCGCTGGATGTGATCCCGATTGCAGCGGCGCCTGTAGGTCGGTAGCGTGTCAAGCTATGGCGAACCGCTCGAACCTGTCGCGCTCTGCTTGGCTCTCACTCGCCGCCCTGGCGCTCGCGGCGCTGGGCGCGGCCTGCGACGACAGCTCGGCGCCGGAGGTGGACGCGGCGCCGCGGGAGCTGCCCGTCGTCCCGCGCGACGCGACGACCGACGTCGGGCCGGACGGTGACGTCCTCAAACCCTTCGAGGTCATCGACCCGCCCGAGGTGGGGCCGGGTCCAGGCGAGTGCACCGGCGCGGTGAAGGGGCCGCTGTGTGGCTGCGACTTCAACGCGGACTGCTTCTCCGGCTGGTGCATCCCCATCGACACCGGCCCGTTCCCGTCGGTCTGCACGCAAGTCTGCGGCG
>CAZNZH010001095.1:0-1622 GCA_964577445.1 uncultured Myxococcales bacterium | reverse complement strand
GGACGCCGTCCCCGATGTGGCCCCCGACGTGACGCCGGACGCGACCGACGCGACCGACGCGACGCCCAGCGACGGCGAGCCCAAGCTCATCATCAACGAGCTGGACTACGACATGGCCGGCACGGACACGACCGAGTTCCTCGAGGTCTATAACCCCGGCCCGGGTGTGGCGACGCTCTCGCGCTGGAAGCTACAGCACGTCAACGGCTCGAGCGGCTCCGTGCTGTGGACCCGCGCGCTGTCGGAGGGCGGCCCGACCCTGGCCCCTGGCGCTTACCTGGTCTTCGGGAGCCCCACGATCATCGCGAGCCTGCCTGCGGGTGTTCAGAGCGTCGACGTCGGCACCGTCGCCTTCGAAAACGGCGCGCCCGACGGCGTGCGGTTGCTGCTCGACGACGTGTTCGCCAGCGGGCTGGCCTACGAGGGCACCATGGCCGGCACCGGCGAGGGCACCGGCGCGCCGTCGGACACCGCGGCCAACAGCCTGCAGCGCTGCCCGAACGGCGTCGACACCCACGACAACGGCGCCGACTTCGTGCTGCTGCCGCCGTCGCCCGGCGTCGCGAACCCCTGCTCGCCCGCCGCGTGCGTGCCTGACCCCGACTTCGTCCCCGAGACCTGCGCCGAGGCCCACGGGCTCGTCGGTTGCTGCGCCGGCGGGACCGTCTACTGGTTTCAGTTCGGGACCCTGCAGCCGATCCCTGGCGGCGCGTGCGGGCCCGAGGGGTGCGGCTGGGACAGCGCCCAGGGCTTCTACGCGTGCGGAAATAGCGGCGTCGTCGAGCCCACCGGCACCTACCCGATCACCTGCGGCTGCGCGAACCCGGCGCCCGAGACCTGCCCGTAGCGGCGTGGTGGGTCACAATTCGTCAGGTGGTAGCTGACGAATCGTGAGCGCGGCGAGGACCGGCTCGGTGCGGGCGCGGGCCTCGGCGGCTTGGCCGCTGAAGTCGCCGAGGCTGAAAAACGACGCGCCCGAGCGGGGCGTGCGCACCACGGCGACGGCGCTCAGATCGTCGTCCACGTCGCGGCCGGCGGTGCGCTCGACCAGGTGGAGCACCGTCGGGCGGGGGCCTCGCCACGCGCGAAATCCCGCGAGCGCGGTGCGGTCGACGGTGCCGCCGTCGTGGTAGGCCGTGCCTTCGTGGCGCACCGGGGCGAAGAGCCACGGGATGGCGCAGGACGCGGCGACCGCCTCAGGCAGCGGCCCGCTGGTCAGCAGGCGGGGCTGCCCATCGGGGGCGCGAACGCCGAGGGCGAGCGGGTGCGCGAGATCTTCGAAGCGCGGCGGCAAGATCGTGCGCAGGTGCTCGACGAAGGCGCGCAGCGACAGCGCCCCGCGCCAGACGGCCAGGTGTGGCCGCAGCAGCGCAATCGGGCGCTGTGACGATAGCTCCGCCACGATCGCGGCGGCCGAATGATCTGCCGCGCGCATCGCCGCGGCGAGCGCTCCCGACGAGGTGCCGCACAGGGCGTCGACCTCGAGGGCGGCGTCTTCCACGGCGGCCAGAAACCCAGCGTGGCGGGCGAACGCGAGAAAACCGCTGGAGAGTACGAGGTCCACCGGCAGGTCGGCTGTCCCGTCCCCAGGCATCACGCGGAATCACTGAAGAGAGCGGGCT
>CAZNZH010001094.1:0-1623 GCA_964577445.1 uncultured Myxococcales bacterium | reverse complement strand
GCGTGCGCGCCGGCGGCGCGGAGCAAGGTCGCGAGGCCTTCGAGGAACGCCGGGTGTGTCGTTCGGGTCGACAGACTGCCCCGCCGGTCCGCAGCGAGGGGTGGGTTCAATGACGCGAATCCGTTCTCCGGGATCCAGAGGGGTATCTCGTGGATAGACGCGGCGGCTAGTCCGAGGCTCAAGAATAGGAGCGACCGCGATCGGCTTGACGTCTCGTTGGCGAAAGGCTGGTTGTCAATCTGTTTACTGCGACGGCGCAGCCCCACCGGTATGTGAACTTGTTCGGGCCCGGGAAACAGCCGCTCGATGGCGGCGATCACCTCCCGTTGAACGGGGGCGAGGTTCTTCGCGCCGACGTGGGAGACGAGAACGTGGCCTTCATCGTCGGTCAGCTGGGACCGAGAGACTAATGCGCCGACTGCTGAGTCGGCGCCCCCGCTCACCAACACCACCCGCCTCGGCGAAGTTGGCAGAGTGAGAGCCTTCGCGGTCTCCTTGGGAGGCCGGGCGCGATTGAAGTTGAGCGACCATTCATCGCCGGTCAGAAAGCCCAAGAGGCTGGCCAGTTCATCCTGTATCGCCGACCACGGTCCTGGATCTGCGACCGGAACGGTGAGCGAGAAGGAGCGCTGCGACCAGTTCGTTCCTCCGCCACTGCGCGGAGTGGTTCGGTCGGCAGCAAAGACCAGTACGGCGAGGCGGACGAAGTCGAGATTTTGTTGTCGGACCGGCCCGAGCTTCGCGAGCCGTGGGCCGTACGGACCCTCGAAGGACGATGGCCCCTGTGCCGTCCAATAGAAGGCCCCGCGAAGTGCTGATTTACTGGGTAGTTTGGGTACCGAGAGGCGAAGAGTGAACTCGGTCATGGTTAATCCCCAACACCGTATATCTCGCGGAGGGTATTGATGCCGTCTTCGATTGCCTTCGACAGTTCCGCCTGGCTGGCCCCTGTAACGGAAAGGTGAGCTTTGCTGGCCAGGACCTCCGCTGCGTCGGGCAACTCCGAATCGGCTATCACTTCCACCTCTTCGGGCCGTTGCTTCAAGGCCTCTCCTATCTCGGACGCGATCACCTCGGCGATGATCGTGGCAATCGCGTACCGGGTGATCTCCTCGGGCGTTGGCGTGGCGCCGTCTTGGGTGCCTTCCAACACCCACTCAGCCACCCTCGCGGCGACGTAGCGCTCCTCGTGCTCCTCCAGCGTGCTGTTAGACCGTGGTCCGCACGCGGTCTCCACTATGCGGCGCGTGACCTCGATTGGGTCTCGGAGTGCTCGCAGGACATCGAAGTCCAGACCGAGTGCCGAAAGACTCGCGCGGTCTTCCGTCGCGTAGGCGTACGCAGCTGCCGCCGCTCTGCCCGCCGAGCCGGCCATCCTTGAGGTTGACCTGCGAAGACCGCCGCCTCCTGTGCCTCCAGTGGTACCTCCGGCCCGCCCGCCTCCCGCACCTCCGAGACCTACCCCACCGCCTCCTGAAGGACTACGCGGTCGCAACAGCGACAGCGCGCCTGTGACAAGCCGAGGCGGGAGATCGACCGGCGGCTTGCCATCCGCTCCGGGGTCATTCGCGGCACCCGTATCGCCGTCGCCCCCGCCCGAAAGCCCAACCAGCCACTCCCCGG
>CAZNZH010001093.1:0-1623 GCA_964577445.1 uncultured Myxococcales bacterium | reverse complement strand
CCGCGACCGCCCCGCGGCCCTGGTGCCCACCACCAACCCCTTCGTGTTGCCGCTCATCGCCGTCCTACTCCGCCGGCTGCACGGCCGCCCGGTGGTCCCCCTGGTCTACGACCTCTGGCCCGACGCATTGGAGGCCGGCGGCCTCGCCACCCCAGGCGGCCCCATGTCGCGCCTGGGAGCCGCGGCCAACCGCTACTGGTTCGCCCGCGCCGACGGCGTCGTCTTCATCGGCCACCGCATGGCGCGCCACGCCATCGCCCGCTACGGCCAGCCCAAGCGCTGGACCGTCATCGAGACGGGCGCGGACCAGGGCGAACTGAGCGCCGACTCCACCGGCCCCGCGGCCCCACAGAGCGATCTCGAGCGGTGGTGCGAAGGTCGGACGGTCTGCGCCTACGTCGGCAACATGGGCCGCATGCACGACGTCGCCACGCTGCGCGACGCCATCCCGCTCTTGCTGGCAGACCCCGCCGCCGCCGACGTCGCCATCGTCATCGCGGCCAGCGGCGAGGGCGTCGACGAGCTCAAAAAAGCCTGGCGCGACCTACCAAAAAGCCAGCTCCGCTTCGAGCCCGCCCTAGACGACCGCGCCTGGGCCCGCCTCCTGCTGCGCGCGGCGATCGCCTTCGTGACCTTGCGCGACGAGGCCAGCAAGACCTGCATCCCGTCGAAAGCCTTCAGCGCCCTGGCCGCCGGCGAGGCCCTCTGCGTCATCGCCCCCGCCGACTCCGACTTGGCCGAGCTCGTCCGCCTCCACCGCTGCGGCCTCCACACCCCCACCGGCGACCCCCAAGCCCTGGCCACCGCCCTGGCCGCCCTCGTCAGCGACCCCGAAGCCCTCCAAGACGCCCGCGCCGCCGCAAAAACAGCAGCCCGAGATCACTACGACATGCTCCGCCTCGCCGAGCGCTGGCAGACCTTTTTGCGAGGCGGCGACTGAGTTTTTTGGGCGTTCCGACCCACGCCGCGTCACGCCGAAACCGACCGATCGGTGCGCTACGGCCAAGCACCAGCCCACGCGCCTCGACCTTGGGCTGGCGCTCATCCCGGTGTGCCCCAAATTGCGAACGAACGGGCAGGTGCGATACGATCGCGGCGCGCTTAGGAGACCCTGATGCCCGACAAAGACACCGCCGCCGAGAACTTGATCGCGTCGCACTTCCAGCTTGAGCCGGGGCTGGTCCAGGTCTACCGGGTCATCTCGCAGAACGAGGCAGACCCGGATGAGCCGATCAAACTCGTCGAGATCGACACGGCGACCATAGCCACGGGCAACTTCGAGGCCTACGGGTTCGCGCCGAGCGGCAAGACCCCCTTCCCGACGCTCATCGCCGAAGTCACACCGGACGAACTCGCCGAGCTGCAACGCCAGGGTCGCTGGCCCAGCGCGTGGGATCTAACCCGCGCTACGAAGCTCAGTCGCAAGGCCGCCTGATCGTGCGCACGCGGGCGGCTTGGGCCCAGGGCTACTACGCGCAAGCCCGCTCGGACTGCGCCATCTACCGCGAGTTCCAACAGCGCAGCGATATTCCGCGCTGCCACGCGCTGCACTACCTTCAGATGGCCGCGGAGAAGCTCGCGAAGGCCTAAGAAGGTGTTCCCATATTCTCCCGTCGCGCGGCT
>CAZNZH010001092.1:0-1623 GCA_964577445.1 uncultured Myxococcales bacterium | reverse complement strand
CCCGCCCGAAGGACCACCCGGCCACCGCCCCACTCCGCCGCCTGTTCCGCTCCGAGAAAACCTCGAACCATGCTCGCTCCCGCGGCCATGTGCAACGCAAAAGACAAGCCCGAGATCCCGTCGCTGTAACCGTCATCCCCATGACGATTTTCGATCTTATTCCCGCGCTACTCGGATAATGTCCCCGATCGCTGGTCCCGCTCGCGCGCTGACGACGCGATGGAACCACTTGGAGACGTGATGCACCCTGCCCGCACCGCCAGACTACTGAACATCAGTGCAGTCCCCCGGTCCGACGTCCAGCGGCCAAAGCGCCTCGCGCTTGTCGTAGCCCTGGTGCTCGCCAGCGCGCCATCGCCGGTGGGGGCACAGGCGCCGCCGCCGGCCCGCGTCGCGTCGCGATCCCTGATGGTGGACCTCGCCATGGGTCGCGCCTCCGTCGTCGATGTAGCGGGCGACGCCGTCGCGTCCTGGGGGAAGAGCTTCTTCGGAAACTCCTCGTCCGCGCTCACCACCAGCTTCGGCCTCGTCGCATCCGACTGTAACGCGATCTTCCCGAACCCATCGGGCCCGACCATGTGGGAGGCGGTCGAGATCGCGGCCGGTACCACCCACACGCTCGTGCGCTTCGCCGATGGGACGGTAGCTGGCTTCGGATCGAACTACTGGCACCAGCTCGGGAGCCCGTGCCCGAACGGCTGCTACCCGTCACCGGAGTTTCCCGCTTCAACCACGGCCATCCCGGGCTTGAGCGGCGTCGGCGAGATCGTCGACATCGCCGCAGGGGGCGACTACTCATGCGTCGTCGGCGCGGACGGCCGTGGCCACTGCTGGGGCGCAGACGGCTACGGCGCGCTGGGCAACGGGTACTCCTATGGCTCACGGACCAAGTTTGTCATGGCGAGCAAGGTCGGCCCCGTGCTGCAAAGTTCCACGGGCGCGTGCAACACCAACCTGCCCGCCGCGGACGGGATCGCGGCCATCGACGCTGGCGAGCGCTTCGCCTGTGCGCGCCTCACCGACGGCACGGTGAAGTGCTGGGGCCAGAACTCGGACGCCCAGCTCGGGCTCGGTGCGTTGGGCGCGGCCATCGTCCCGTGCGCTACCACGGTCGTGGTTCGCGATGACGCGGCGCCGCTGACCGACGTCGTCGACGTGCAAGCCGGCAGCGCCCACGCCTGCGCCATCGACGCCAACGGCGCCGCCTGGTGCTGGGGCGGCAACGGCTCGCGCCAACTTGGCAACCCGCTCTTCACCGCCGCAAAGGTCCCCTACGCGGTGCGCGTCCGCTGCGACACGGGCAGCGATCAACCCACCAACTGCGACAACAACGGCGAGCTGATCAACGTCGTGACCCTGGACGCCGGCCACACCCACTCCTGCGCCACCCACTCCGACGGCGAGCTGACCTGCTGGGGTACCGGCGGCCACGCCGAGCTCGGCATCAGCTCGTCTGTGACTTACAGCGCCGGCGCGGTCCACTCCCAGTCCGCCGCGCCCGCCCTCGGCTGGCGCTCCGCCCACGCCGGCCGCTTCAGCTCCTGCGCGGTCGACGATCTCGGCCGCATCCGCTGCTGGGGCTCGACCTACGCGTCGATCGCCGGCCCCATCGGCACCCCCGAC
>CAZNZH010001091.1:0-1625 GCA_964577445.1 uncultured Myxococcales bacterium | reverse complement strand
AGGACTGGGAGTACACCACCGAGGGCGGCCAGGATAGGACGCACCCGCTCGAGGAGTTCCTCTTCACCCGAAAGAAGGGCCACTGCGAGTATTTCGCCACGGGGATGGCGGTGATGCTGCGCACCCTCGGCATCCCGGCGCGCCCCGCCAACGGGTTTTTCGGCGGCGCCTACAACCCGTTCGGGCGCTTTTACACGATTCGCCAAGCCGACGCGCACTCGTGGGTCGAGGTGTGGTTTGCCGGCCACGGCTGGGTGACCTTCGACCCGACGCCCGCCAGCGAGGTCTTGGTGCCGCCGGAGATCGGCGCGCTGGCGGCGCTCAAAGAGGCCTACGACAGCTTCAAGCTCCAGTGGTTCAAGTGGATCGTGGAGTACGACTTCGAAAAGCAGCTCGAGGTGCTGCGGCGCGTGGGGTCGACGCTCTCGGGGCTGCGCGAGCTGCTGCCGAAGCCCTCGGGCGGCAGCGTGTCGAACCCGCAGGCGTGGAAGCGCGGCTTCAAGAAGTGGATCCGAGAGCCCACGACGTGGCTTCTGCTGGCCAGCCCGCTGCTCGTCTGGTTCATGGCGCGCCTGGGCCTCTTCGCGTGGCTGAGGCGGCGGCTGAGCGCGCTCTTCACGCGCCGGGGGCCATCCCCGGGCGGGCAGGTCGGCCAGCGCTACCAGCGGATGCTGACCCTGTTGTCGCGTCAGGGCATCGGCCGCGGCGCGGGCGAGACCCCGCGCGAGCTGGCGGCCCGCCTCGCGCGGCAGGGCGACCCGGCGGCGGCGGCGGTGGACCGGGTCACCGCCGCCTTCGAGGAGGTCCGCTACGCCGAGCGCGAGCCGTCGCCGGCGGCGGTCGCGGCCCTGGACGAGGACGTCGACGCCGTGCGCAAGGTGCGCGTCGCCTGACCGCGCCGCGCCGCGCCGCGCCGACCCCCGCTTCAGGCGCGCCGCTTGTGTGCCAAATCACACAGGTGGGCGATCAGCGCGTCGAAGCTCATCCCCGCGGCAGCCGCGGCTTTGGGCATCAGGCTCGCGGCCGTCAGCCCCGGCAGGGTGTTGGTCTCGAGCAGCCGCGGGGCTCCCGCGCCGTCGAGCTTGATGTCGGTGCGGCTATAGTCGCGACACCCCAGCGCCCGGTGCGCGCGGACGCCGAGGCCGGCCATTTTGTCCGCTAGATCCTGGGGGATCGGGGCCGGGCACAGCTCGTCGACGGCGTTCGGGTCGTACTTGGTCTCGTAGTCGAAAAACCGCCCCTCCCGCGGCCGGATCTCCACCAGCGGCAAGGCGCTGGCCCGCCCGTCGGCCCCGTCGAGCACCGCGCAGGTGAACTCGCGGCCCGGCAGCCAGGTCTCGCAGACCAGGGCTGCGCTCTGCACGAGCAGCGCCTCGACCCGAGAGGCGAGGGCGGCCTCGCTGTGGACCACCTCGACCCCCACGCTGGAGCCGCTCTCGGCGGTCTTTACGACGATGGGCAGCCCGAGATCGGCGGCGATCCCTGCCGGGTCCACGCGGTCCCCGCGCCGAATCCGCACGTCGCGCGCCACCGGCAGCCCGACGCTCTCGAAGACCTGCTTGGTCCGCAGCTTGTCCAGGGCCACCGCCGACGCCGCCACGGCCGAGCCCTGGTACGGGATCCCC
>CAZNZH010001090.1:0-1636 GCA_964577445.1 uncultured Myxococcales bacterium | reverse complement strand
GGCGCGCCCTCGGCCTCGCCAGCGGCGCCGCCGTCCTCGATCGGGAGATCGCGGATCAGCCAGTCCGCGACTCGCGGATCGGCGGACTCGGCCAGCGCCAGGCCCACGGGGATCTCGGCGCGGGGCTCGCCCTGAGCCAGCCGCCCCTGACCCCGGGCGGCCTCATCGCGCACCAGCGCCAGGATGCCCTCGATGCCCGCCTGCGCGTCGGCGAGCCGGGCGCCGACCAAGACGCTGGGCGTGCCGGGCAGCTCGAGCCCGCGGCCCTTCGCCGCGTCCTCGGCGACCCGGGCGGCGGTCTCGGGTGCGGCGAGGTCCGCGGCGAAGCGGGCGCTGTCCATGCCGAGGGCCGCCGCCTCCCCGGTCGCCCAGGCCTCGAGCGCCGCCGAGCCAGCGAGCTCTGCCCACTCCGACTGGCGGCGGAAGAGCAGGTCGTGCATGGCGGCGAAGCGCCCCTGAAGCTGCGCGGCCACGGACGCGCGGGCGGCGGTCTCGGCGAGGCCGTGAAAGCTCAGCGGCATATGGCGGAGCTGGACCTGGACCGCGTCGGGCCAGGTCTCGACCAGGCGCGCCATCGCCGGCGCCATCTCCCGGCAGTAGGGGCACTCGAAGTCGGTGAAGAGCGTGACCACCACCAGCGGAGCCTGGGCCCCGAAAGCCGGCGGCGGCAGGGCCAGCGCGCCTTGGAGCTCGGGTCGAGGCGTGGCCGTGGTCGACTGCCGCACCGGCGGGGCGTCGCTCTGGCGGCAGCCGGGGGCGAGCAGCAGCACGACCGCGAGCAGCGCCCGCGCGGCCGGCGAAAACCGAGCAGATCCCTGACTCATCGCGCGTCCCCCGAGGGCTTGGCCGCCCGCAGCACGACCCACACCCGGCGGCCTGCCCGCGCCAACCGCGACGCGACGGCCGCCGCCTGAGCACCCTGCAGCGCCACCGGCCCCTCGGGCGGCAGCGCCTTGGTGGCGACGCAGATCGGCACGCCGTCGGGCGGGTCGTTGACCACCGGCAGAAACTCGGCGCCCGGGTACCAATCGGAGAGCGCGAGGACCGTGGTAGACGCCAGGGCCGCGTCGACCAGGCCGGGGGGCAGCCGCTTGTGGGTGCGCTCCAAGCGCGCCCAACGCGCGGTCACGGCGACGGGGCCATCGGACAGGTCGCAGACCTCGTTGGCCCGGGCCGAGATCGCCTCCGTCCCGATCTGCCGGGCGCGGTCGATGATCTCGTCCTTCAGCGCGCCGGCCAGCGGGCGCAGCACGGTCCGGCTCGCGTAGCCGTCGATGGCGGCGAGGTGGCTGATGGTCTGGCTGGAGACCTGCCCCACCGCGTCGCCGGTCACGAGCGCGTGGATGCCGAGGCGGTCGGCGAGCGCATCGGCGACCGCCACCATGAGCTGCTTGAGCACCACCTGGCGCAGCAGCGGATCGACGGTCGTGAGCAGGAGCTCTTTGATCGGTTGGAAGTCCACCATCCACAGCACCGGGTCGTAGCCGCTGCACCAGCGCTCGGCCAGGGTCTGGGCGACCAGCATGGCGTGCTCGCTGGCGGAGCACTCCAAGCGGAAGTGGACGAACTCGACGGGGCTGCCGCGCCGCAGCAGCATCCACGCTTACGGCGAGGTGGTGCACTCGTTCATCGATCG
>CAZNZH010001089.1:0-1637 GCA_964577445.1 uncultured Myxococcales bacterium | reverse complement strand
GAAGAGCACTTTCGCTTCGGGGCCCGCGGCCTGGCGGCCCCGCGACATGACCGCCGCCGCCAGTTGCGGCAGCGCTGCCGCGAGGGCGAGGGCGACCAACGATACGGTTCTGTTCATGGGCGGAGACGAAGCCTTGCGAAAACGAGGACGCGCTGCGAGTACGAGACACCAAGCATACAATTCTAGGGGTGCCGACGGGAGCGGGTCAAACGCCCCGCCGTCAGCGCGCGAGGTGGCCGCGCTTGTCCTTCACCTCCGCCCACTCGTCCGCGTCCGGCGGCGCCGGCTTGCGCTCGATGATGGGCGGCCACGATTTCGACAACTCGGCGTTGAGCGCGATGAACGCTTGCTGGTCCGCCGGGACGTCGTCTTCGGCGAAGATCGCCTCGACCGGGCATTCGGCCACGCACAGCGTGCAGTCGATGCACTCGTCGGGGTCGATGGCGAGGAAGTTGGGCCCCTCGCGGAAGCAGTCGACCGGACACACGTCGACGCAGTCGGTGTACTTGCAGCGAATGCAGCTTTCGGTGACGACGTAGGCCATGACGATGCGCTTGCCGGCAGCGCGCGTGGCAGCGGACGGGGAGATCGCGGAAGGTTGAATTTTAGCAGATCGCACCCAGCTTACCGCAGGCGTGACCGCGCTCGCCTTGCGCATGGTGCATCGTTGGGCTACCGTTACCGCATGAAACCGGCGCTGCCCCGCCGGCAACCTGAGGACCCGCCATGAGCAACGCCATCAAGCATGTTTCCGACGCCACCTTCGACAGCGACGTCCTGAACGCGCCGACGCCCGTGCTGGTCGACTTCTGGGCGGAGTGGTGCGGCCCGTGCAAGATGTTCGCCCCCGTGCTCGACGAAGTCGCCAAAGCCTACGACGGCAAGCTGCAGGTCGCCAAGCTGGACATCGACGCCAATCCATCCACGCCGAGCAAGTACGGCATCCGCGGCATCCCGACGGTGATCCTCTACAAGGACGGCCAGGCGCACGCGCAGAAGGTGGGCGCCCTCACCAAGTCCCAGCTCACCGCGTTCCTCGACAGCAACCTGTAACACTGCTTTGGTTTGGGGCGCGGCAAGAACGGCTGCGCCTCGCCCCGCCGCGACGCGTACGATGCTTCCGCGATCGGCAGCGCGCCCGTACGCCGTCGTGGCTTTCGGTTGACAGTCGCCGGCAATCCCGTTAGGCTCTTCTTTCGTGAGCGCGGCGCGCCATCCCGCAGTTGGATTCTCTTGGCGCAGTCTGATCCGAGCCGGCGCCAGCATCCCAACGTTCCCCGACACCCGCTAGCAGTCTCGAGCGCCATGCCGCCTGACCGCGCCAGTTCGCGGCAGTGCTGCGCGCGCGCCACTCGCACCATGCACCTATCCGAACTCAAGTCCAAGCACGTCTCCGAGCTCATCGAGGTCGCGAACCAGAACGACATCGAGGGCGCCAACCGGATGCGCAAGCACGACCTCATCTTCGCGCTGCTCAAGCACCAGGCGAAGAAGGGCGAGTCGATCTTCGGCGGCGGCGTCCTCGAGGTGCTTCCCGACGGCTTCGGCTTCCTGCGCTCGCCCGACACGAGCTACCTCGCCAACACCGACGACATCTACATCTCGCCGTCGCAGATCCGCCGCTTCAACCTGCACAC
>CAZNZH010001088.1:0-1639 GCA_964577445.1 uncultured Myxococcales bacterium | reverse complement strand
GGAGCAGCCCGAGCGCGTCGCGGGGCTCGACGGCCCGGCGATGCGGGCGACCATGCGCGACACGATGCTCGCGGACCTCGCCACCTGGGTCGCCGGGATGGTGCCGGAGACGAGGTTGCTGGCGGAGGCCGAGGCGGCGCGGGCGCGCTACGACGAGGCCTTGGCGCTGCGCTACGCCATGGACGTGCGGTTGGGCGTGCTCGAGCGGATGCGGCTCGTGCTGCTGGCGGCGGCGGGCGACGTGCTGGCGGCCGACGACGCGGCGCTGGCGACGGGGGCCGAGCGTCTGCGCGCCTGCGAGGGGTGGCGGCTCCCCGGGCGCGGGTCCCGCCACGAGGCGACGCCCGAGGCGCCGGCTGCTGTGCCGCTGGCGCTCGACGACGCGCTGGCTCAGATCGAGGCCCTGCGGCCTCCGTGGCAGCCCAAGCCCAAGGCGACGCTTGAGGCAGGCGCCGACTCGCCGGACGCGGACGCGCTTCGGTGGTACCGCGGTGAGGCGCCGAAGCCGGGCCGGACGGCGATCTACTTCTTCTGGGCCACCTGGTGTGAGCCCTGCAAAGCCGCCCTGCCGGAGCTGATGGCGCTCGCGGCCGCCAAAGATCTCGACATCGTCGCGGTGACCCAAGACAGCCCGCGCACCCTCGACCGCTTCTTCGCCGACTGGAAGACGCCCTTCCCTGAGCGCGTGGCGCGCGATCCCCAAGGCGTCGTCCACGGGAACTTCGCGGCGCAGAGCCTGCCGACCTTCGTGGTCGTCGCGCCGGACGGTCGCGTCATCAGCCACGCCCGCGGCATGCCCCGGGAGGGCGGGCTCAGGCTGCGCACCGAGGCCGCTACGCCCGCGCCCTGACATGCGCCGGGGCGGGGCCTCAGCGCTGGCGGCGGAGGCGGATCGCGCCGGCGCGGCGATGAGGGACCCGCGCGCGTCGCCGCTCCGATGGGCGCGCCCCGTGGAAGCCGCGGCCGATCCAAGATACAACCCCACCCAGCGCAGCCGCCCCCGCGGCGCCACAGCCCCCAGGAGGTCCCGTGAAGCTTCGCCTGTTGACGATTTCCCTGTTGGCGGCCGCGGCCGCCTGCGCCTGCCAGAAGACCCCGGCGCCGTCGTCCCCCGAGACGCCGGCTGTAGCGACCGGCGCACCCGCGAAGGCTGAGGCGGACAAGGCCGCGGCCAGCGCCGACCAGCCTGGATCGCAGCCCACGGTCGCTGAGCCCGGTGCTGAGAAGGCGCCCGAGGCGGTGGCGGACCAGAGCGCGGTGGCCGGCATCCCGATCGCCGAGTTCCCGGCGCTCGACGCGCTCCCCGACGTGCGGGTCCTCGAGGAGGGCAGCGGCGACAAGAAGGTGTTGCGCTATCGGTACTCGGCGGGATCGACGCACGTCATGCTCATGCGGCTTCAGATGGGCATGTCGATGAAGGTCGGCGAGCGCGCGATGCCGCCCGTCGACTTGCCGGCGATGCTGATGCGCGCCGTCATCACCATGGGCCAGCCCGACGGCGAGCTGATGCCCTATGAGTTTGCGGTGCCGGCGGCGCCCGAGGTCGAGGCCAAAGAGGGCACGTCGGAGGCCATCATCGCGGGGCTGAAGGCCTCGTTGGGCGCGATGACGGGGCTGAAGGGCACCGCCAGCGTCGACG
>CAZNZH010001087.1:0-1644 GCA_964577445.1 uncultured Myxococcales bacterium | reverse complement strand
GCTTGAGCCCCGCGCTGAGGCGGCCCGCGTGGCTGAGGGTGAGCGCGGCGCCCGCCTGGTGAAAGAGCGCCGCCACGAAGGCCTCCTGCTCATCCCACCCGTGGGCCCGGGCGATCTCACGCGCCAAAAACCCAGCCCCGAGCGAGTGGCGGAAGAGCTCGGCGATCCCGGCGTATTTCAGGCGCGCGGCGAACACCGAGCGCTTGGACGCCGAGATCCATGTCATCTCGCGGATCGCGCGGAAGCCGAGCACGCGCACCGCTTGCTCGACGCTCATCACCGGCTCGCGGGTCAGGTAGAGCGTCGTGCGCGCCAGCCTCAGGACGTGGCGCGCGACGTCCTCGTCGCCGCGGATGAGCTCGGCCAGCGCGCTGACCCCACAGTCCTCGCGCTCCGACCCGCGCATGATCCGCAGGGCGCCGGAGGGCCACGGTGGCGCCTCGGGCACACCGCCCTCGAAATGGGCGCGCAGCCGGAGGCGGAGGATCCGGGAGGAGGCGGCCTGGTCAGTCGAGGTGGCCATTCAGACGTTCCCGGCGAGCGAGCGATCGGCCCTTGGACTATCACGAAGGGGCCGCGCCCGGGAACTCGGAACAGACCGGTTCTTTGTGCCCACGCACCGAGCGCCCGTATTCTGCGCGGCGTGCCGGCGTGCCTCACCGCGGGTGAGCCGCTCCCGCACGAACACGGACGGAGTGTGCCCATGGCCTATTATCCACATCCCGAAGGGAGCGCGACGCGGACTCCCCAGCCCGACCTGCGGGAGCGCGCGCCGGTTCGCTGGTGGTCTACGCGGGCCGGCGTCTCCTCGGTGGTGGCCCTCGTCGCGCTGGTGGCGCTGGTCGTCGGGGGGCTCTTGCAGTTGAGCCACACGACCCAAGCGCGGTGGCTGGCCCAGCGGACCGCCGCACTTCAGCACGACATGGAGGTGCAGGCGCACGAGCGCTCAGCCGAGCTCGAGCTGCACAAGCAACGCGTGGCGTTTCACCTGGGCTACGTGGGGATGGCCATGGACCGCAGCCGCTCCGACGCCGAGCGGCTGGCGGTGCTGCGCCTGCTGGACGGGTTTGACGGCGACGCCGAGGTGAAGCGCTGGGCGCACACCGAGCTCGCCGAGACCGAGGCGCGGTTGGCGGCAGGGCTTGGGCGGCCGGGCGTGCCTGATCTCGCGTCCGCCGAGATCGATCCGTCGGGAGTCGATGCCGCGGACGTCGAGATCGACGACGCTGAGGCGGCGGGCGGGGTGGATGACGGCGAGGCCGTGGACACCATGCCGGCGGCGCCAGAGCTCGACCCGTCGATGGCGACCGCGGCCCAGGGAGCGGCCGCGGTCGGGGTGCTGGGCCCTCAGGTCGCCCGGCCGGAGGAGCCGTCCGCTGCCGCCCTGGCGCCCGAGCCGGCCCCCGAGCCCCCCGCCGCCGAGGAGCCCACCCCGGCTCCAGCCCGCGCCGCACCTGCCTCCGCGCGCTCCGCCGCCGCTGAGCGGCAGGCGCGAGCGCGCGCGCCCACCGCCACCGTCGTCACCGGGGCGGACCGCCGCACACGGTGCGCGCCCGGGTCGGTGCGGACCCTGCGCCGCGTCGGCGCCAACAGCCCGACCTGCGGCGCTGGGCCCGGCCCGGGCCAGCAGGTCCTGCTCACCGG
>CAZNZH010001086.1:0-1648 GCA_964577445.1 uncultured Myxococcales bacterium | reverse complement strand
CGCCCCTGGCCCCGCCCGAGCCCCCGCCCACCGCCGGCGCCGTCCTCGCCACCCCGCCGCCGCCCCTCACCCTCGAATCCCTGGCCGCCGACGGCCTCCTCCTCGCGCTCCTCGCCCTCGCCCTGCTCATCGCCGTCACCGCCCGCGCCCTGCGCGCCGCCCCCCCCAGCGCCACCTGGGCGCTGCTCGCCATCGTCACCGTCGGCGCCGCGCTCCGCCTCGCCCTCGCCCCCGACACCACCATGACCGCCTGGCCCATGCGCCGCCTCGTGCCGCTCGCCCACTCCGCCTGGGCAGGCCCGCTCCTCCCCGCCATCTCCCGCGCGCTCGACCTCACCATCCCCCTCGACCGCCTCAACCACTACACGACCCTGGCCCTCGCCATCGCCACCCCCCTCGCGCTCTTCGCCCACGCCCGCCATCTCCTCGGCGCCCTCACCCCGGCGCTCGCCGCCGCCGCCCTCATCGCCCTGCTGCCCCACCACATCCGCTTCTCCTTCAGCGACGCCTGGTTCATCCAGTCCGTCGCCCTGGCGTCCCTCGCCTTCGCCCTCCTCTACGCCGCGCTCTCAGACCCCTCGGCCCGCTGGCGAGCCCTCTTCACCCTCGCCTTCGCCCCGGTCTGCCTCGCCACCTTCTACACGCGCCCGCTCAACGTCCTCTTCGTCCCCATCTTCTTGGGCGCCGTCTTCTTCACCTGCCCCCGCGACGTGCCGCGCCCCCGCCGCGCCGCCCTCACCGCCCTCGTCGCCGCCACCAGCGCGCTGGCCCTCAAGACCTTCCTCCTCGCCCGCTTCGGCAACGAGGTCCGCGCCGGCCTCAGCCTCCACACCCTCACCGGCGCCCTGTCGCTGCTGACCGACACCCAGCGCAACACCCTCATCAACCCCGCCATGACCTCGCCGCTCCTCCTCCTCCTCGCCGCCCTCGGCACCTACGCGCTCTGGCGCGACGGCCTCCGCCGCAAAGCCCTTTTTCTCTGGATCTGGCTGGTTCTCTTCTTCATCGGCCACGGCTTCGTCATCTCCTACAGCCCCACGATGCAGTCCCGTTACAACCTCCACCTCATCACCCCCTTCCTCCTCTTGGCCGCCGCCGCCACCCCCCGCGTCCTCCGCTTCCCCAAGCCCGCCCGCCTCGCCATCGCCGCCGTCCTCCTCACCATGCCGCTGGTCCACCTCGCCTACGTCCGCGACGTCGACTTCAACCTCATGCGCGAGTCCGCCTTCGTCCGCGCCCAGGCCGCCACCCTCCCCAACGGCTGCACCGTCGTCGAGACCGCCGCCGCCCGCCACGGCGACGCCACCGAGCTCTTCTGGGCCCGCTCCGCCGCCCTCATGCGCGCTGGCGTCCGCGCCCGCCGCTTCTCGGTCGTGACGCTCCCCATCGCCGACGGCCTGCCGCTGGCCGACCCCGCCACGGCCCTCGCCCCGCTGGCCGCCGCCCTCAAACGCCCCGACGCCTGCGCCGTCTTCTACGAGGGCCTCGCCTGCTGGGCCGAGCGCGGCGACGGCGCCTCCCCGGCCCCCGCCTGCCGCACCATCCACGACGCCCTGGCCCTGACACCGCTGGCCTCGACCACCTTCGAGTCCCGCGTCTACGAGCCCCCCTTCGCCCCCGCGACCCACTGGGGCGCACACGAGCAGGT
>CAZNZH010001085.1:0-1651 GCA_964577445.1 uncultured Myxococcales bacterium | reverse complement strand
GCCATCACGGTGCGCCTCGACGCCCAGCTCGCCCGCGGCGACCGCCGCGTCCTCCGCAACCGCGAGGGCAAGGCCGTCGTCCCCGCCGAGGGCGGCAAGTGCAGCGGCTGCCAGATGCGCCTGCCGCCGCAGACCTACATCATGGTCCAGCGCCGCGAGACCCTCGAGTGCTGCCCCAACTGCCAGCGCTTTATGTACGTCACCGAGGAACCCACCACCTCCGCCGCCGAAGCGTAAACAGCGGCTACGGCACCCGGCGCCGTCGTTGCTGCGGGCTTTGGGTTGTGCGACGCACGTGAGTGCGTCTCCGCCCCAAAGCCCTTGCGGCCTGGGCGCCGGGCGCCTCGCTCGCTGTTTCCGCTCCGGCGGGGGACCGTGCCGGCTCGCGGCTGCCGCCGGCGCCAAGCGCGCGAGGCTCACGAGCAGTCGCCGGGCCCGAAACGACAAGCCGGGGCCCTCCCAGCGCCGCATGCGACGAGCGAGGCGCCCGTGGCCCAGGCCGCAAGGGGGTCGGGGCGGAGACGCACTCCGGTGCGTCGCACAATCCGACCCCCGCAGCAACGACGGCCACGGGTGCCGTAGCCGTCGCAGGCGGTGCTGGCCGTCGCAGGCGGTGCTGGCCGTCGCAGGCGGTGCTGGGGGGAGAGAGAGCAGCCTGTAAGCCGAGTTCTGTTCCCCCCGCTGGTCACCCATTGGGGGGCGATGGCCATTCATCCAGGCGACGGATTGCTCCGCCGCTCTAGCGATGCTACCCGGAGTCTCGGGCGGGCAGCCCGTGGCCCGAAAGCCAGCTCCGTTGTGATCTTGCTCCAGGTGGGGTTTACCGACGCCCCATGTCTCCATGGGGGCCCGTGAGCTCTTACCTCACGCTTTCAACCTTACCTCCAGGGAGCGCCGAAGCGCTCCGGAAGGCGGACTGCTCTCTGTGGCACTTTCCCTGAGGTCGCCCTCGCTGGCCGTTAGCCAGCACCATTGCCCTGTGGAGCTCGGACTTTCCTCTCGTCCGGTCGCCGAAGCTTCCGAACCAGCGGCCATCCGGTCTACTCCCTCTCCCGGGCCCCATGTACGACCCCTGACCCCGCGGGTCAAGCCCGCGTCCGCCAATCCCGCTCTCGCGGCTGGGGCGGGTCCATGCTATGGAGCGATCCATGGCGACACCTGCAGATTGGGCCCCGTTTCACGAGCGCGTCATGGCCATCTACTGGCCCTCGCTCGCGCCCCACGAGCGGCTCGAGACGCGCCCCGATCCGCCGGCCGATGAGCCCGTCGTGCCCGACGACATCTGGCAGGTCGCGTTCCTCGTGTTCCCGAACACCGAGGCGTGGCTGAACAACCCCATCCCGAACCTCGGCCTGCGCTCGGCGCTCCAGGTCATCGGCGCGGGCGAGGCCGACGCCATCCGCGCGATCCTGATGGAGGTCGCGCCCTTCATGCTGCCGCCGCCGTCGGAGATGACGCCGTGGACCGACGATTGACCCTCGGCCTGCCCCGACACGGGAGTCACAGGCTCCTCGGCGACCGAGCGCGCGCGTGAAGCGGCGGGTCCTGGTCGCGCAGCCGAGCCCGACCCTGCAGATGCTCATCCGCCTGACCCTCAGCGCCGAGGACCTGGTGGTCGAGTGCGTCGGGGACGGGCGCGCGGCGGTGCGTG
>CAZNZH010001084.1:0-1653 GCA_964577445.1 uncultured Myxococcales bacterium | reverse complement strand
ACAACGGCGCCCAGGCGCTGGCGCTGGCCCAGGAGCTCTCCCCGTCTCTGCTCGTGCTGGACTGGACGATGCCCTGCCTCGACGGGATCGAGGTCACGCGCGCGCTGCGGGCCAACGCCGCCAGCGCTGAGATCCCCATCCTCATGCTCACGGCCAATGGGCGCGACCGCGACGTCGAGCTGGCGCGCTCCGCCGGCGTGAGTGAGTACCTGACGAAGCCGTTCAGCCCGCTGGAGCTGCTCGACACCGTCGAGCGCCTGCTCGGCGACTGACCCCCCCTCTACTGCGGCCGCGCGCGGGACCCGCGAAGTCCCCCAGGACAGACCGATGCAGCTTGCGATGGACATGCCCGCCGAGACGGACGCGGCGGCCCCGACCGCGGTGGACGTTGCCCAAGAGCTCGCCCGTGAGCTGACGCGAGAGCGGTCCATGCGTGCCCAGGCCGAGGAGGCGCTCGCGACCGTCCGCCGGCACGACGAGCTGAAGACGGAGGTCCTGCGCTCGCTCGCCCGCCGCCTGGAGTCCGCGCCTTCGCCCGCGCCGCGCTCGCCGCTCGACCCGACGCGGATGGCCCGCGCGCTCACCGAGTATGCCGAGGGCTGGCGCCGCTCCCGCGAGGTCGCTGAGCGAGGGCTCGCCTACTTCGAGTGGCTGGACCGCAGCCCGCGCGACGTGGGCGGCCGGACAGACCTGGCGGAGCTGCTGCGGCTCATGGTCGCCCACACCCGCGACGCCGCGCCCGAGAGCGTGGCCATCACGTTGGAGATGCCCGAGCGACTGCCAGCCGTCCTCGGGCGCCGGCGCCACCTCGTGGACGTCTTGCGCGAGGTGCTCGAGAACGCGGCTCGGTTCGGCCGCGGGCCCGAGCCGGTGCGCGTGAGCGCGACGCCGGACGAGCGCGGCATCCTGGTCGTCATCTCCGACAGCGGCCAGGGATTCGCCCCGGACCGCGGGCCTCACCTCGTCCGCCCCTTCGGCGCCCAGGCCGGCGGTCGGTCCGGCGGCATGGGTCTGGCCCTGGCCAGCGCGGTGATGGGCGCCCACGGCGGCTCGCTCGAGCTGCGCAGCCCCGGTCACGGGCTCGGCGCGGAGGTTCGACTGCGCTTCGTGTTGGCGCGGCCCGACGGTCACGCCACCAGCGGGCGTATCCGAAGGCTGGCCCAGGCCGTCAACGACGACGCCTGGACCGCCGGGCCGCGCCTGGACGCCACGGCCAGCCGCCAGGCCCTCATCGAGGGCCAGCTCATGCTCTACGCGCGGGACCTCAAGCAGGTCATCGCGCGCGAGCGTGGCCGCCGCGCTGAGCTTGAGAACGCCCACCGTCAGATGGTGCGGTTTGCCCAAGATCTGAAGCACGCGCTCTTCACGGAGAAGCTGCGCGCCAACGAGCTCGACGACGCCCAGCGTGGCACCCTGGCCGCCCTGCTGCGCGCCGCCCGCTTCAAGGATCAGGAGACCGCGTCGCACATCGAGCGGCTCAGCCACTACTCGCGCCTGGTCGGCTGCCACGTCGGCATGGATGCTGGCGAGGCCGACCTGCTCTTCGCCGCCGCCCCCATGCACGATATCGGCAAGATCGGCGTGCCCGACGCCATCCTGATGAAGCCCGGAAAGCTCGATGACGCCGAGTGGAGAGAGATGCGACGCCACCCC
>CAZNZH010001083.1:0-1659 GCA_964577445.1 uncultured Myxococcales bacterium | reverse complement strand
CTGGGCGGCGTGCGCGACGAGGCCGAGATCCGCGGCCACCGGCGCACCTACATCGGCGCGATGCCCGGCAAGCTCGTCCAGAGCATGAAGCGCGCCGGAACCCGCAACCCGGTGATGATCCTCGACGAGATCGACAAGGTGGGCCGGGACTGGCGGGGCGACCCGACCAGCGCGCTGCTGGAGGTCTTGGACCCCGAGCAGAACAACTCGTTCATGGACCACTACCTCGACGTGCCCTTCGACCTGTCGCGGGTGATGTTCATCGCGACGGCGAACGGCGTGGACGGCATCCCGCGGCCGCTGCTCGACCGCATGGAGGTCATCGAGGTCCCGGGCTACACCATGCAGGAGAAGATCGCGATCGCACGCAAGCACCTGCTGCCCAAGCAGCTCAGCGAGCACGGCCTCACCGACGCCCAGATGACCATCAGTGACGCGTCCCTCGAGATGCTCGCGGTGAACTACACCCGCGAGGCGGGCGTGCGTAACCTCGAGCGCAGCATCGCCGCGGTGTGTCGTGGCGTGGCCGTCGGGTTGGTCGAGAAGCGCTGGACTGAGAAGGACGTGACGCCGGAGGTGGTCGGGGAGTTCCTCGGCCCGGAGATCTTCATCCCCGAGGCCGCTGAGCGGACCGAGCTTCCCGGTATCGCGACGGGCATGGCGTGGACCGCCGCGGGCGGCGACATCCTCTTCATCGAGGCGACGATGATGCCTGGCAGCGGCAAGCTGCGCCTGACGGGCAGCCTCGGCGACGTGATGAAGGAGTCCGTCGAGCTGGCGATGAGCTACCTGCGGAGCAAGGCCTCGCAGTTCGGGCTGGACCAGGCCATCTTCAAAGACAACGACTTCCATGTGCACGTGCCCCAGGGCGCCATCCCCAAAGATGGTCCCTCGGCGGGCGTGACGATGCTCGCGGCCCTGGCCAGTCTGCTGACGAACATCCGCATCCGCGGTGACGTGGCGATGACCGGCGAGATGACGCTGCGCGGCATGGTGCTGCCGGTCGGCGGCATCAAGGAGAAGGTGCTCGCGGCGCATCGCTCCGGCATCCGACGGGTGATTCTGCCGGAGCGAAACCGCAAGGATTATCCGGAGTTGCCGGAGTCCGTGCGCGACGACCTCGAGATCCACTTCGCCTCGCGCATGGACGAGGTGCTGAAGCTGGCTCTCGAGACCTGGCCGCCGCCGAACATCGCGCTGGCCGCGCCGAGCGTCGGCATCGCCTGAGGCGCGGGCCGTCGGGGAGCATGGACAGCCGGGGACAAACGCCCCGGCTGTCGCTTTTTGCTACGCCAGCGCCGGCGAGCCCCGTCGGGGCGGCGGCCGCCCCTCGGCGGCCGACCGCCTTGGGGCTCACGCTCAGCGGACGATGCCGTAGGTCGCCTCAGCGCCCAGCTCCTCTTCGATTCGGAGGAGCTGGTTATACTTGGCGATTCGCTCCGACCGAGACGCGGAGCCGGTCTTGATCTGGCCCGCGTTCACCGCGACCGCGAGATCGGCGATGGTCGTGTCCTCGCTCTCGCCGGAGCGGTGGCTGATGACCGTCGAGTAGCCCGCACGGTGCGCCATCTGGATCGCTTCGAGGGTCTCGGTGAGCGTGCCGATCTGGTTGACCTTGATGAGGATCGAGTTGGCGACGCCCTCGCGAATCCCCCGCGC
>CAZNZH010001082.1:0-1669 GCA_964577445.1 uncultured Myxococcales bacterium | reverse complement strand
GGACCTTGTGGGTCGCAGAGTTCTTGTCGAGCGCCTGACGGTCCGTGTTGATCGCGATGAAGGTCACCCCGTTGAGGTTGTTCTTCACCATGTTGTTCAAGGCGTTACATCCGGCGCCGCCCACGCCTACGACCTTGATGTTCGCTCCCTGGGCCAGCTCTTCCTCGAAACTGATCATTGTGTGGTCTCCCCGACTTTCAACCGTGTGGCCACCCTTCGCGGGTGTGATGAACGAAAACAAACTCAACTGCTCTTGTGGGCTTCGCCTCGCGCCGCCCGCGACGCGTCGCCCGATGGCCGCGGCGGGGGCACCCTCCAGGACCCCCGCCGCATCTTCACCCTCTAAAACCATGATTCGATGAGCCTCCTGACGGGCTTCCACCAGCGCCCCGTCTGGGGCCGCGCCTTGGCGACCGGCGCCTGAAGCCCCGCGTCGAAGGTGTCCAAGCACAGGCCGACCGCCGTCGCGTAGCGCGGGTCGGCGACCACGTCGTCGAGCCCGCCGAAGCCGCTGGGCTGGCCGACGCGCACGGGCATCCCGACCAGCACGTCCATGCCCAGCTCGGCGATGGCCTCGAGGTTCGCGGTCCCGCCCGTCAGCACGATTCCGGCGGCCAGATGTTCGCGGCAGCCGGCGATCTCCATCTCCTGGAGCACGCGGGTGAAGAAGTCCTCCAGGCCCGGCTCGAGGATCTCGCAGAGCAGATGCCGCTGCCGCACCTGCGCCTCCCGCCCGCCGACGCCGGGGACCTCCATGGTCTCGCCGTCGGTGACCATGCTCGCCAGCGCGCAGCCGAAGCGCTGCTTGATCCGCTCGGCCGCGTCACCGGGCGTGCGCAGCCCGCGCGCTATCTGCCGGGTCAGCTCGTCGCCGCCGCACTCGAGCGACACCGTGTGCACCAAGGCGTTGTCGTACCAAACGCAGATGTCGGTCGTGCCGCCACCCACGTCGACCAGCACCACGCCCAGCTCGCGCTCCTCGCGCGACAGGACCGCCGCCGACGACGCCAGCCCGCCGTACACCGCCCGCTCCACCGCCAGCCCCGCCTTGTTGCAGCACTCGATCGCGTTGGTGAGCGCTGTGCGGCTGGCCGTGATGACATGCACCCGCGTCTCCAGGCGCACGCCGGTCATCCCGATGGGCGTCCGGATCCCGTCGTGACCGTCGATGATGTACTCCTGCGGCAGCGAGTGCAGGACCTGCTTGTCGCCGGGCAGCCGCACGGCACTCGCCGTCTCCAACACGCGGCTCACGTCCGACGCGTCGACCTGGCCGCCGCGCACCGCCACGGTCCCGTCGGAGTTGAAGCCCATCGTGCCCGGGCCGCTGACCCCGAGGCGCACGCTCGTGATGTCGGCGTCGGCCATACGCGACGCCTCCCCGACGGCGGTCTTGATGGCCGCGATGGTCCGGTCGATGGACACGACGTGCCCGGCCCGCAGCCCGCCGTCGCTCGGCACCATCGAGACCCCGATGACGTCGCGCCGATCCCCGTCGATCTCCAAGATGACCACTGAGACCTTGCTGCTGCCCAGGTCCAGCCCCGCCACGATCTCCGACTTGTGTGCCATCTGCCGCGCTCCTCTGGGGATAATGCCCGCCATCATTCGCTCGTTCGGCCCGCGTTCGGGTCCGTGTCGTCCTGGGTTGCTGACCGCTCTCGTTCGT
>CAZNZH010001081.1:1259-1678 GCA_964577445.1 uncultured Myxococcales bacterium | reverse complement strand
CCTCGTGGTCGCGGCCCGGCACGGGCATGGTGACCAGCACCTCGTCCTCGTCGACGTAGCGGGTGAGCACGGCCACATACGCCGCGAGCAGCACCATCGGCGTCGTGACCCCCAAGGTGCGCGCCAGCTCGCGCGCTTGCTCGCTGAGCTCCTGACCGAGGTCCAACGGGGCGCGGGCGCCGTGCCTCTGGTGCGCCCCCCCACCGAGATCGTCGGCAGGCAGCGCCAGCGGCGGAAGCGAGCCGGCGAGCTGGTCTTGCCACCACCGCCGCTTCTGCTCGATGACGGCGCTCGTCTCCCGTTCGCGCGCCCACATCGCGTAGTCGCGAAAGCGCAGCGGGGTCGCAGCGACGGTCGGCGCGCGCCCGTCGACCGCCGCGCCGTAGCGCTCGGCCATCTCGCTGAGGAAGACGTCAAAG
>CAZNZH010001081.1:0-1249 GCA_964577445.1 uncultured Myxococcales bacterium | reverse complement strand
ATCAGCGCGTGGGCGACGACCAGCATCACGACCGAATCGGGACCCTCGATGATGAGATAGAGGCGCAACGCGGGCGCAGACGCCAGCTCGAAGGGGCGGTCGACCTCGGCGTCCATGAACGCGTGCAGCGCGGCGGCGTGGTCCTCTTCGGGCGTGCCGGTGAGGTCGTGCTCGATCAGGGCGCCGAGCGCGTCGTCGGCCAGCGTGACCACCGGCGCGCCGTCGCGTTCGCTGAACCGGTAGCGGAAGATCTCGTGGTGCTGAAGGAAGGCCCGCAGGCTGGCGCGCACGGCGTCGACGTCGACGCCGCCGCTGAGCCGCCAGGCCCCCGGCACATGGTAGAGCGAGCCATCGTCGTGGAGCTGCGCCACCGTCCACAACCGCTCCTGAGGCCGCGTCATGGCGAGGGGGGCCCCGTCATCGACGCGCGGGACGTCTTCCGCGCCCGCGTCGGCGCCGGCGGCTTGGTGCAAGAACGCCAGCAGCTCCGGCTTCTGCGACCGAACGCGCGCCGCCAGCTCCGCGTCCATCGCCCCGCGCGGCGCGTTCAGCTTGAGCGCCTCCCCCTCGGCGCGAAGCTCGATCCCCCGCGCGTGCAGCGTGTGGATGAGCGCGACGACGTCGGCGGCCATCAGAACTCCAGCTCTTCCCGGTCCTCTTCCGTTGCGTGCGCTGGCCCGCGCGCCACCAACTGAAGCGCGTCGACGCGCTCAGCGAGCGCCCCGAGGGTCGGCGTCGCGAAGAACCAGCGCAGCGGCAGCGCCACACCCATCTCAGACGCCAGCCGCGCGATGACCCGCGTGGCGAGGATCGAGTGGCCCCCCAGCTCGAAGAAGTCATCGTCCACGCCGACACGCCGGATGCCCAGCACCTCGCGCCAGATGGTCGCGATGCGCTGCTCGGTCTCACCGCGCGGCTCGACGAAGGGCGCAAGCTCCACGCGGGCGCCCAAGTCCGGCGGCGGCAGCGCCTTCCGGTCCGCCTTTCCGTTCGGGGTCAGCGGGATGCGCTAAAGGTGGATCAGATGCTGCGGGACCATGTAGGCCGGGAGTTTCCGCCGCAGATGTTCGCGCAGCGCCGCCATCTCCACCCGCGCGCCAGGCTCGAGCGTCACATACGCGGCGAGCCGCGTGTCGCCGTCGGAGGGCGCGTAGACCGTCGCGACCGCCTGCGCCACCGCCGCGTGCTCAGCCAGCACAGACTCCACCTCGCCCAACTCGATGCGAAAACCCCGCACCTTGACCTGGGT
>CAZNZH010001080.1:0-1678 GCA_964577445.1 uncultured Myxococcales bacterium | reverse complement strand
CGGCGGCACGGGGCCGTCGGCCGGCACCTGCATCCCGCGCGTGACGTGCTTGACCAGCCGCTCCTTGTCGATGGCCATGTCCACCGCCTGGCGCACTCTCAGGTCGTCGAAGGGCGGCCGGTCCACGCGAAACGCATAGTAGTAGTAGGCGAGGTAGGGATCGATGAAGAGGTCGGGCCGCTTGTCCGCCATGAACACCGAGATCTTCTCCGCCGGAATCGATGACTGCAGGATGTGGGTCTGCCCCGCCTCATAGCGCCGCAGGTCGTCGGTCTCGCTCTCGCTGTGCCAGATGACCGCCCCCGCCACGCGGATCGCGTCCTTGTTCCAGTACGTGTCGCTCTTTTTGAGGACCATCCGGTCGCGCGGCCGCCACTCGGTCATGTGAAAGGGCCCGTTGGTCACGATGTGCTCCGGCCGCGTCCAGTCGTTGCCCCACCGCTCGACCGCCTCCCGCGGCACCGGGACGTAGTGCGCGCTCTGCACGTACTCCAGCCAAAAAGGCGTCGGCTGCTCGAGCTCGACGGCCAGCGTGAAGTCGTCCACCGCCCGCATCCCGAGCTGGCTCGCGTCTTTGATCTTCCCCTCGTTGAACGCCTTGGCGTTCTTGATGAAGAAGTGATGCTCCGCGGCCTGAGACGCCGTCTCCGGCATGAGCTTACGGGTCCAGGCGTAGACGAAATCATGGGCCGTCACCGTGCGCCCGTTGGACCAGCGCGCGTCCCTGCGCAGGTGGAAGGTCCAGGTTCTGAGGTCGTCGCTCAGCTCCCAGCGCTCTGCGACGCCGGGAATCGGCGGCCCATTGCCGGGGGGGAAGCTCAGCAACCCCTCGAAGATCTCCTGCACGACGAAGATGCCCGCCGACTCGTGCGCCAGGCTCGGGTCGATGAACTCCGCGCCGCCCAACGACACCTGCACCATCCCATCCGCCGGCGACGCCTCGTCGCAGACCGCGTTCCCCGTACACGGGTAGCGGTCGCAGCCGTAGATGTGGTCTCCGCACTCGTCGGCTCGAGCCGGCTCAGCGACCGCCGCAGCGGCCTCGACCTCGGGCGGCGCCACATACACGTCGGGAGCCGGCGTCGCAGAGAAGGGCGCCGGCTCGCCGCGGTCCGAGGTCCGGCAGCCGGCCAGCGCCCACAACGCAGCAAACGCCAGGGCCGTGGAAGTCAGCAGTCGTCTGTCCATGCGCGATGAAGCTCCTCGCCGGACCCTCGCTATAGCACCGCCGCCTCACGCGCGACCAGACCACGTCAATGGGCCAGCGGGGCTCCGGTCGGGTCCGCGTCGTCGGTCGCCCCTCGCACCGCCCTCTCGGGCCGCACGTAGGCGCGGTCGCTCCACAGCGGCTCATCGGCCGCGCGAAACCGGACCTGATAGGGCGCGGCCGCCAACACCTCCGCCTCGGTGATGGCGTTCTCGCGCTTCTGCATCATCTCCAGCACATGCTGCACCCGCCCGGTCCACCACTCGTTCAGCGTGCCGGTCTGCCACTGCCGGTAGCCCGCCGCGGGGTACGGCTTCAGCCCCATGATGAACGCCGCCTCGGCGGGCGACAGCGCCCACGGGTCCTTGGCGAAGTAGTGCCGCGACGCCTTCTTCACGCCGTAGAGGTCCGGCCCGTACTCGATCACGTTGAGGTAGAGCGTCAGGATCTCGTCTTTTTCCAGCTCGCGCT
>CAZNZH010001079.1:0-1685 GCA_964577445.1 uncultured Myxococcales bacterium | reverse complement strand
TGTCGAACACAAGTATTTACATTGTAAATACACGCTGATAGGCTCGCCGGAGTATGGACCGCCTCTACGAACACCAAGGCACAACCTTTGTCTGGAATGACCAGAAGGCTGCCGACAACGAGCGTAAGCCGCGGTGAGGTTCGAAGAGGCGGTCACGGTATTCGACGATCCATTGTTCATCGTGCAGGACGCCAGCCGCAATGACGAGGAGCGCAACGCCGTAACTGGATTCAGCTCCGCTGGCAGGTTGCTGACGGTCGTGCACGTGGAAATGGAGGGTGAGTTTATCCGCATCATTTCAGCGTGGCGTGCCACAGCGGCCGAGGAAGCACTTTGTGATCAATGAACGCCTGAAACGCAGACTGCAGAAAGATCGTTCGAGCATCACGATTACGATGCGCATCCCCGAAGATGTGGTCGATTCGTTGAAAGCACTTGCCCCCATGCGAGGGTTCGCGGGCTATCAAACGCTGTTGAAGAGCTACATCAGCGAAGGACTGCGCCGGGACGAAGCGCAGTTCGATCAACACACTGCACAGCGCTTGGCCGAAGTGTTGAAGCGCCGAGGAGTAGCTGAGGGGCTTCTCAAAGAGGCATTGGATGAGGTGCGGCGCGCCAGTTGAAGCTGCTGCAGGCGTGGCGAAAACACTAGACCCCAGCCGTCAATGGACGTCCATGGATCTTCATGGAAGTGGCGCGCCCGAGAGGACAAACTTCGAACTCCTTGGACGAGCAGCTATTTGAAATACTGGCTTCATGGACGGACTATCTGGAGAGCCGCATGCCTTCCAGTGGAGCGGGCCGCGCGGCCTCCCTGCCATGATGTTGCGCCGTACGGGTCGAGAAGCCTGCCTGTGCCGCGATCTCAGCGGTGGAGCAACCGTCGCCAGCACGTTTCCCAACGAGGCATAAAGGACAGCGCGTAAAGGACACCTGTGCCAGGCTGTCCTTTAGGAAATCCTTGTAGATTCCGCTGGTTGCGCGTCTAGTGTTCGACGCTTGCCCGTGTCGTCATGGCTGGTGTCCTTTATCGCCCGCCAGCCGGTACTTGCGCCAGCGGCGCTCACCCATGGAGACGATCGCTCCCTCCCCCAGCAGAGCGTCGAGAGCGCGGGCGAGCGTCTTCTCGTGGATCTCGGGGCCGATGCGGCGGTGGATGTCGGCCCGCCCAGAGTCAGGGAAGCGCCCGAGATCCTCGAGAATGAGCGCCCTCAGCCGATGAGGCTGCACACGCTTCAGTGTGGTGAGCGCGTCAAGCCCGGCCTCACGAAGGAGCGCGGGTGGCACAAAATAGCGCGTGGCGCTCGTGCGGCCAGTCTGCTCGATGAGCCCCAAGTCGAGGAGCCGACCGAGCCAGGGGCGCAGCGCGTTCGCAGCCTCCAGCTCCAGCTTCTCCGCGAGCTCGGCGGCCGAGATGCTCTCGGTCTGCGCGACGAGCGCGAAGGTGATGCGCTCGCGCTGCGTGAGCTGGTATCGCTTGTCGGCCTCAACGAGCATCTTGATGACGCCCGGTTGCACCACGCGGCGAGGGATCGTGACGTGAACCGAGTCGGTCCCCTCACGGATGGTCGGCACCTTGCGCCCTGTCGCGAGAAGCCGCTCGAAAAGCAAGTCGATGCCGCTGCCCTCTCGCTCCATCAGCTTGAGGTCGTGGAAGATGTGCGCGAGCCCGTCGTTCCGGCGGC
>CAZNZH010001078.1:0-1689 GCA_964577445.1 uncultured Myxococcales bacterium | reverse complement strand
TGGACGAGGCGAGGCGCCTCTTCGCCCCGTGGAAGGCGGAAGCGCGTCGCGTGGCGATCCTCGTGCGCGACCTGGGCACCCTGCGCCGCATGGCGGAGGGCGGGCTCCTCGACGGCGAGGAGATCAACCTCGGGGGGATCCACCATGCCCCGGGGCGAGACCGCGTCCTGCCCTACCTGTTCCTCAGCCACCGCGAGCGGGAGGACCTCGGCGCGCTCGCCGCGGCGGGGGTGCGGCTCTCTGCCCGGGACCTGCCGGGCTCGCGCGCGGTCGCGCTCGAAGACCTGCTCCCCCGCTGACATGCTGCTCGACCCGGGCCTGCTCCTCCTCCTGGCCCTCTTCGGCGGTTGGGTCACGCTGGATGGGACCTCGGTAGGCCAGTTCATGCTCTCGCGGCCGCTGGTGGCCGCGTCGCTCGCCGGGTGGCTCGCCGGGGACGCGGTGCAGGGCGTGGCGGTGGGGGTGATGCTGGAGGCGTTCCAGCTCGCCGTGCTCCCCGTGGGGGCGGCGCGCTACCCGGAAGCGGGCCCCGCCGCGGTGGTCGCGGGCGCGGGGTACGCGACGGTCCCGGTGGGGGCGGCCGACCTCCTGGTGGCGGTGGCCTTCGCGCTGGTCTGGGAGGCGGTCGCGGGCGAGTCGGTGCGACGGCTTCGCCAGACGAACATCGGCCTGGCGGCCGTGGCGGGCGGGAGCGATGTCACGGCGCGCGAGATCGAGCGCCGGCACCTGGTCGCGATCCTGCTGGACTTCCTGCGTGGGGCCGTCCTCGTCGTCGCCGGCTCCCTCCTGCTCTCCGTCCTGTTGGACCTGGTGCGCGGCGTGGAGCTCCCTGGCGGCGATGCGGCGGACACGCTCATGCGCTTCGTGCTCGCGGCGCTGCTCGCCAGCTCCGTCGCCCTCTTCGCGGGTCGCATGCGCCTCTTCATCGCCGGGGCGGTCGGCGGGATCCTCCTGCTCCTGGTGCGCCCGTGACGCCGCTGCCGGCCGCCGTCCGCCGCCGGGTGCTCGCCCGCAGCTTCGTCGTGCAGGGCTCGTGGAACTACGAGACCCTGATCGGCACGGGTTTCGCATTCGCTCTGCTGCCGGCGCTCCAGCACTACTTCGACGGCGACGACCAGAAGTTGCATGCCGCGCTCACCCGCCACGCGACGTTGTTCAACTCCCATCCGTACCTGGCAACCGTCGCGGCCGGCGCGATCGTGCGGCTGGAGGCCGAGGGGGCTCCCCCGCCGCTGATCGGCCGCTTCAAGGACGCGTTGCGCGGCCCGCTCGGCGCGATCGGCGATCAGCTCTTCTGGAGTGCCTGGCGTCCCGCCGTCGCCCTGCTGGGTGTCGCCTTGGTCCTCGCCGGCCTCGCCTGGTGGGTCGGCGTCGTGGTGTTCATGGTGGTCTACAACGCCCTTCACCTCCCCGTGCGCGCCTGGGGGCTGCGCATCGGGGCGGAGACGGGGCTGGATGTCGGCAAGCGGCTGCGCGACGCGCCGCTACAGCAGATCGCGCAGCGCGCGGCGGACGCGGGCGCCGTGCTCGCCGGCGCGGCGGCGGTGCTCGCCGCCGCGCCGTCGCCGGCCCGGCCCCTCGAGGCGGTCTTCGGCCTGGCGGTCGTGGGCGCGGGGGCGTGGCTGGGCCTCCGCGCCCGGCGGTACCTCGGAGCGGTGGTCGTGTTCGCGGCGGCTCTCGCGATCCTCA
>CAZNZH010001077.1:0-1695 GCA_964577445.1 uncultured Myxococcales bacterium | reverse complement strand
CGTCCTGGCCGTCGCTGGGGGGCGCCTTTTTCAGCTCCGCGCAGAGCTCGGCGTCCACCGCCGCGCAGAGCTGCGCCGTCAGCTCTGCGCAGGGGTTCTCCTCACCGCAGGCGCCGGTCGTCAGGGCGAACCCCGCCACCGCGAGCGTGGCCGCGAGGCGCCTGATGAAGAGCGAGAGCAGTGTGATTCGTTGGCGCTTCATCGTTCTTTCCCGTGGCGGTGAGCATCATCGGCGACCGCTCTAGCACCCGCCCCGAGCCAGCGCAATTCAGCACGCCTCCGGCTCACGCCAGCTCCGTGCGATCGACCATGGTCGTGTTGAACGCACGCTCGACCGACCCGGCGCGCGCGCCGACCGCCAGCGACTCGATGCGCTTGATGCCGCGCTGGTCCATGACGACGCGCACGCGCTCCGCCTCCGTCGTCGCGCCAGCGCCCCGCCCCGTGGTGAACCGCAGCACGAGGTTGACGTGGTAGACGCGGGCGCAGGGCACGCTGACCAGCTCCAGCGTGGCCGGGTCGACGTGGTGGTACGCCTCGATGGGCTCGTCCATGCGCTCGCGCAGGCGGCTGAAGTTGAACCGGATGATGTCGTTGAGGCCCTCGACACCCTCGAGCAGGCGCTCCAAGGCCGAGGAGTCGAGGTTGATCTGCTTGGTGTAGCGCAGGATCGTCTCCGGGCGGCCATCGGTGGACACGGCGCTCGGGTGGTCGATGTGGCGCAGGCGCCGCACCTCGGCGTCCACCTTCGACGACTGCACCACGCTGAACGACTCGCGGCACTCGCCGACCAGGATCCCGCTGTCCACGTCGCGGATCTCGATGACGTGGTCGGGTACGAAGCGCTGAAGGCTCCGCCCCAAGCGATGGCGCGCCCACTCCTTGATGCGGTCCTTGATGATGTATGACAGCACCATCGCGGCGACGAAGGCCGCGCTGAAGTTGCCCACGCGCCCGTGCGCCCAGAAGGCGGCCGTCAGCGCGAAGAGCGTCGCGGCGCCGGCCGCGATCATCCCGATGACGTTGGTGACCAGGGCGCCGCTCTGCTGATGGCGGATGTCGAGGTAGAGCGCGCTGGAGACGATCCGCTTGAGCAAGTGCCGTCGATAGGGCAGCGACTCGTTGTCGCTGCCCTTGTCGACGTAGCTCGGATATCCGCGAGAGCGCCGGTAGCGGTACGCGTCGACGGCGGCCTTCGCCACGCGCTCGCGCAGGCCCGCGGCGGCGCCCTGTTCGCCGGCCAGCCGCGAGCGCCCGTCGACCAGCTCGACCAAGCGCGTCAGCGCCTCCTCGCTGAAGAGAGTGACGTACTCGTCCACCGCCCGCCAGACCTCGCGGACGGAGCTGTCCATCGCCGCGTGGTCGCAGCGCTCGCCCAAGGCGCGCAGTCGCTCGAGCGAGGAGGCCAGATCGCGCAAGAACCGGTCGATCGTGCGGGCGACGTCTGCGTCGCGGGCACCTCCGGTGGTCTCCGGCAGCCCGGGGTCTCGACCCAGCGCTGGCGAGTAGCGCCGCACGATGTCGTCGGTCTCGTCGCGGATCGCGGATCGGTAGATGCAGCCGAGCAGCTTGAGCCGATGGGCGGCGGTGCCGTCGGCGCGGACCTCGCCGGCCAGGAGCCGATCGAGGCGGTCCAGCACCGGCTGAAACCAGGCGGACGCCTTGGGCGCACGCGCCAGAGCCGACAGCGCCACC
>CAZNZH010001076.1:0-1697 GCA_964577445.1 uncultured Myxococcales bacterium | reverse complement strand
ATGGGTATCTTGGCCATCAGGCCATAGACCGCGGCCTCGCCTTCGCCCGCCAGCTCGGGGTGCGCTCTGACGTGGGCGACGGCCTCGCGCAGGTCGTCCAGGTAGGTGTCGATGACCGGCAGATTGTTGGCGTTGACCGAGCAGTGCACGCTCGCCGGCTTCTGCTGGCGATCCACCGCCCAGCCGCGCTCCTGGAGCCGGTCGGCGATGGCGTAGACGTCCACCGCCTTGTCGTCGGAGGTCCAGGTCACCACCGTGGAGTGGGGCAGGCCCATGACGCGCAGGCCGTCGATGCCGGCGATGCCCGCCCGCAGCCGCTCTGCGCCCTCCCACGCTTTGGCGGCCAGCGCGAGGTACCCGTCCTGGCCCACGCCCTGCATCGCCGCCCACGCCGCCGCGATGGAGCCGCCGGGCCGCGTGCCGGGCAGGCTCGGCGAGATGTAGATGCCGCCTGACCAGTTCGTGGCGATGAAGAACTGGTGTCGCAGGTAGCTCATGTCGCGGTAAATCAGCACCGAGGCGCCTTTGGCCGCGTAGCCGTACTTGTGCAGGTCGGCCGAGACCGAGGTCACGCCCGCCACGCGGAAGTCCCAGACGGGCATCGCGACGCCGAGGCGCTCGAGCCAGGGCAGCATGAAGCCGCCAAAGCACGCGTCGACGTGAAAGGGCAGGTCGTGGCTGGCCGCCAGGGCGCCTACCGCCTCGATGGGGTCGACGGTCCCGTGGGGGTATTGCGGCGCCGACGCGGCCAAGAAGATCGTGTTGCGGTTGATGAGCCGCTTCATCGAGCGCACGTCCACCTGCCCGTCGGCGTCGACCGACGCACGCCGCATGCGCACGCCGAAGTAGTGGGCGGCCTTGTCGAAGGCGACGTGGATCGTCTCGGGCACCACCATATTGGGTCGACGGATCCATGGTTTCTTGGCCCGCGCCAGGTCCCGGTAGGTCTTGACCGCCAAGAGCAGCGACTCGGTGCCGCCCAGGGTCATCGTGCCCACGGCGTCGGGCGGCCCGTTCAGCATCGACGCGGCCATCTGCACCACGTCGGCCTCCATCTTCTTGAGGCTCTTGAACGCGATGGGGTTCAGGGCGTTGCCGGCCATGAAGAGGTTGTGGGCCTTCTCCAAGAAGGCGTGGTGGGCGTCGCTGACGTAGTAGACCATCGACCAGGTGCGGCCGCCCGCGTAGTCCGCGTCGCCTTCGCGGAAGGCGGCCATGGTCTCGAGCAGCTCGTCGTGGGGGCGGCCTTGGGCGGGGATGGTCAGGCGCACGCGGGTGCCCTCCGGGTCACGGGTGGTCGGCGCCAGGATGGTCCCCGCGGCGGCCGTGGGCAAGGACGAGATCGCGCCGGCTCAAATCAGGGCGCGCCATCCGCGAGCGCGAAGGCGCAGCTCGCCGCTCTCCTGTTGGCCTGGACCAAGCGAGCGCGACCGCGATGAGGGGGACGCGGGGCAGGCTCTCCTCGCTTCGCGGGCGGGTTCAGGGCCACAATGGCTCGGCTCATGCCGCGAAGCGAGATGCGACCCACCGCCCGAAGCGAGGAGCCGAATGCGAAGATGCCCCGCCGCGACCGCGCCGCTGCTCGCGCTGGTCGCCCTCCTCGCCTCCTCCGCCGCGCGGGATGCCCGCCCCGCGCCGCCCGCGCCCCCGCCGGCCGAGCCGCCCGCCGTCTTCGAGGGGCGCGTCGTCAAGGTGGT
>CAZNZH010001075.1:0-1699 GCA_964577445.1 uncultured Myxococcales bacterium | reverse complement strand
GTGCTGGCGGCGAAGTGCGTGGCGTGGCTGCTGACCGGCTCCGTGGCGCTCTATTCCGACGCCCTCGAGTCCATCGTCAACGTCGTCGCGGCGGCTGCGGCGTGGTACGCGATCCGGTTGGCGACCGAGCCCGCGGACGAAAACCACCCGTATGGCCACGATAAAGCCGAGTATTTTTCAGCGGTTTTGGAAGGCGGGCTGGTGCTGGTCGCCGCGTTCGCCATCGTCAGCGCGGCCTTTGAGCGGCTCCGCCACTCCGAAGCCCTCGAGTCCCTGGGCTGGGGGTTCACCCTGTCCATCATCGCCTCCATCGCCAACGCGGCGATGGCCGCCTGGCTGATCCGGGTCGGTCACGCCGAGCGTTCACCGGCGCTGGTGGCCGACGGCGTGCACCTGTGGACCGACGTGGCGACGACCGCGGGCGTCCTCGTCGGCGTCGGCATCGCGTGGCTCACGGGGCAGTGGATCCTCGATCCCATCGTGGCCATCCTGGTGGCGATCAACATCGTCCGCATCGCGTTTTCGCTCATCCGTGATGCGGTCGGCGGCCTGATGGACGAGGCGCTGCCGGCCGAGGACATCGAGCAGATCGAGCAGACCGTCACCGCGCACATGGGCGGGGCCCAGCAGGCCCACGATCTGCTGACGCGACGCGCCGGCCGGCGGACCTTCATCCAGTTTCACCTCGTCGTGCCCGCGGCCATGACGGTGCGGACGTCCCACGCGATCTGCGACGACATCGAGGCCGCGCTCAAGGCCCGCTTCGGCGACGTCCTCGTCACCATCCACGTCGAACCGGAGCAAGAGGCCACCCAGAGCGCTTTCGCCCCCGCGGAGGGCCCGCGCACGGTGCCCCCGGGCTGAGGGCGCCCCGCTGTCGCCCCAGAGGGCCAATTAACAGTATTTAGCAAAGTAGAACTTGTTAAATGCGCTGACAGCCGCAATGCTGGGCGGTGAGAGCGACTCGGAGGTCGCCCGCATCAACCCAGGAGGCCGTCATGATCCCGCGTACACTCACCATCACCTGTGGCTTGGCGCTCATCATCGAGTCCCTGCTGCCCGGCTGCGGCGGCGCTCAGACCGTCACGGATGCCAGGCCCGGCAGCGTCGAGGAGCAGATCGCCCAAGGCCAAGCCGCCTACGGTCGGTTCTGCGCCGATTGCCACGGCCCCGCCGGCCAGGGCCTCGACGCCCCCGCCCTGGTCGGGCCTGGCGCGCTGCCCCTGGACCCGCCGCCGAGCCGCAAGTTCCGCAAGGCCCAGTTCCACACCGCGATGGACGTCGCCGGCTTCGTCGTCGAGTCCATGCCCCCCAAAGACAAGCCGCGCCCCGATTCGGCCGATGTCTACTGGGCGATCCTGGCCTTTGACCTGCACGCGAACGGCGTCGCACTCGACAGCCCGCTCGGCCCGCACAACGCCGCGTCCATCGTCCTGCACTAGCCGCCCCGGGGAGGCCTCAGCGCCCCGAGGGCTCGGGCTCGGGCTCGGGCTCGGGCTCGAACCCCGCGACCTGGACCGGCTGGTCGGTGCGCACCCAAAACACGCAGCGCCGGTCGCCCGCCTGAAAGCGCTCCTCGCGCTCGACCCGCACGCCCAAAAGGCGCGTCAGCGTGTTGACGGTGACGCTGCACAGCGCCGGCCGCCGCATCGCGACCGACAAGAAGGGGCAGTTCATCTCGGTCAGCCGGAAGCCGTCC
>CAZNZH010001074.1:0-1700 GCA_964577445.1 uncultured Myxococcales bacterium | reverse complement strand
ATGGATGGAGCAAAAGTATAATGGTTACAGCCTCTTAGCAAGGCCCCGGGACAGGCGCCTCGGATGGGGCGAAAGTGTAATAGTTACAGCCTCTTAGCAAGGCCCCGGGACAGGCGCCTCGCGGATAGGCGCCGCTCGCACCCGCGCAGCGCGACACGGAAAATACCGAACGACTACGATGACTTAGCGATGGATGGAGCAAAAGTATAATGGTTACAGCCTCTTAGCAAGGCCCCGGGACAGGTGCCTCGCGCCGCCGACCAGCAGGATGGACTGGCGGGCGGAGGCGGCGGCGACGAGGTCGTCGACGAGGGCCTCTTTGGAGGGCGGCGTCCAGAGGTCCGCGTCGGGGACCTCCTTGGAAAATGGCGGCTCCGACAGGCCAAATTGGGTGAGGTAGAGCGGTCTCACGGGCGGTGCTCCTTGTGGGCGGGCCTGCGGCTGAGGGTCTGGTCGAGGAGGGCCTGGGCGGGGTCGAAGGGCACCGAGGGGGCGGTGGGTCTGTCGGGCGTGCGGGGGCGGGGCTGCCGGCCGTTGCTCCTCGGGTCGACGGGGCGGAGCGGCCAGGCGCGGTCCTGGTGCTCGATGACGGGCAGGGGCGGACAGTCGAGGAGGCACCAGGCGACCGTGACGACCTGGCCGGCGAGGAAGCCCTGCTCGAGTTCGAAGGTGCTGCCGGCGATGTCGAGGGTAGAGTCGCGGCGGACCCGGCGCCGCTTGCGGACGGTGAAGGCCGCGCGCAGTTCCGCCTCGCCGGGCGGGGTGAGCGGGCGCGTGGAGGCGCCATAGGCGACCTGGGGACTGCGACCCATCAGCGAGGCGTGGGGCGCGCGGTGATAGTGCTGGTCGAGGAAGGCCCACAGGCGCACGTTGACGTCGTGGAGCGAGGAGACGCTGCCGAGGAAGTCCAGGCAACCCTCGCGCAGCGTCCGCCAGAAGCGCTCCATCTTGCCGCGGGCCTGCGGGTCATAGAGGCGGGCGTGGACGAGCGTCGTGCCCAGGCGCTCGCAGGCCAGGCGCAGGCTCTCGCCGCGGTAGGTCGAGCCGTTGTCGAGGTAGAGGACGTCGGGCTTGCCGCGGCGCCGCAGCGCGTCGGCGAAGAGCCCCAGCATGTCGAGTTCGCGCTCGGTCGTGTGGGCCTCGAGCGCGATGACGTAGCGCGAGGCGTCGTCGAGCAGGCCGTGGATGCGGAGCGGGCTGCGGATGCCGGCGACCAGCATCGTCGGCCCGTGGCACACGTCGCCGTGCCACAGCGCGTCGGGGCTCTGGGCCTCCCAGCGAAGGCGCGTCTTGCCGCCGCTTGAGGCGCGCAGCGACACCCGGTCGAGGCCGCTGTCGCGAAAGAGGCGGCGAAGCGTCGCCTCCGAGACGGTGCCGGCCTCGATGCGACCGTCGGCCACGAGTGTGCGCAGGATGAGCGAGGCGGAGGCGTGGATGTGCTCGCCGCGGATGGCGAGGACGAGGTCGCGGAGGTCGGCCCCAAGCGCCCGCCCGCGGCCGCGGTCTGAGCGGGGCCTGGGGCGGAGTCCCTCAAGGCCCCCGCGCTTGTAGGCGTAGTACCAGCGCTCAAGAGACGGCACCGAGAAGGTGCGCGTCGTCTGCGAGCCGGGCGGGCGGAAGCGCTGCTGGCTCAGGGCCTCGAACTCGGCGGCGAGCTCGCCGCGGGCGAGCTGGCGTCGGGTCAGCGCGCCGATGACCTC
>CAZNZH010001073.1:0-1710 GCA_964577445.1 uncultured Myxococcales bacterium | reverse complement strand
GGCCGGATCGGTCGAAGAAGAGCACGTTGGTATTGATGCCCGTGTAGGGCGCGAAGACACCGTTGGGCAGCCGCAGGATCGTGTGAAGGTTGAACTCCTTCAGAAGCTCCTCCTTGATACGCGCGCAAACGCCGTCCCCGAACAGCGTGCCGTTCGGCACAACTACGGCCGCGCGGCCGCCGTGGACGCTGCCGTGACCAGGACGCCTCAGCTTTCGCATGATGAGTTGGAGGAAAAGGAGTGCCGTTTCGGACGTCTGTCGATCGGCCGGGAAATTCCCGAGGATGCCCCTCTCCTCCTCGCCCCCGAATGGCGGGTTCGTGAGAATGGCGTCAACGCGATCGCGGTCGCCAAGCTCGGTAACCTTCACCGCCAGGCTGTTGCCGGGGTCGATGCGTGGTGACTCGAGGCCGTGGAGGAGCAGGTTCATCTGCGCCAGGAGGTAGGGCAAGGACTTCGCCTCGTTGCCGATGAGGCTGGCAGACTGGAGCACCTCTCGGTCGTGCACTGTCTGGCATTGTGCTTCGAGGTGGTTGAACGCTTCGACGAGGAAGCCGCCGGTCCCGCAGGCGGGGTCGAGGACAGTCTCGCCGAGGCGCGGGTCGGTCACCACGACCATGAGGCGCACGAGCGGTCTGGGTGTGTAGAACTCCCCGCTATCGCCGGCTGCGTCACGCATCTCCCGGAGCATCGACTCGTAGAGCGTCCCGAGGGTGTGCATCTCGTCGCTCGACGTGAAGTGGATCTCGTCGACTTTGTTGATGACGTCCCGCAGGAGATAGCCGCTCACCATTCGGTTGTTGACGCCCTTGAAGACGGTGGCGATGACATCGCGGCGGTCGCCTCCGTTGGCGCCCTGCAGGCCGCGCAGGTAGCGAAAGAGCCCATCACCGCGTGTGCCGTCAGGTCGGACGGCTTCATCCTGGTTGATGAACGCAAGCAGCTCGTCGCCGGTGATCCCTCCGTCGTCGGCAGCCCAGTCACGCCAGCGGTAGGGCGGGAGAATCGCCGGCTCGAAGCGCTCGCCCGAGATTGCGGCCTCCTCTTCCCGGACGCGCTCCAGGTCGTCAAGAAACTTGAGGAACATGATCCACGTGAGCATCGGCAGCCGGTCGAGATCGCCGTTGAGTCCCTTGTCTTTGCGCATGATGTCGCGCGCGGTCTTCACCAGGCTCGCAAGGCGTTGTGCGGTCGTCGCGGCGGGCGCAGCGGTTTTTTGCTTCGTTGCAGGGACTACGGAGAATTCGGCCAACGGGCTACCTCAGGATTCGTAGAGCAGGGCTTGGAGCTGATTCACAGCCCGGCGAAGGGCTTCGCCACCACCGAAGTGTCGGGCGATTTCCATCACGTTGCCGTGCTCGGAGATAGGTGGGACCTTCAGCACGTCCGGGATCACGAACTGCGCCGTACCGTGCTCAGCGTACTTGTCGAGCAGCTCACCAAGGATCGCCCGAGCGTCCGGACCATACTGGTCGAAGAAGTCCTTGCGTTCTCGGCGGAGCAGTTCGGCCCGCTCCCGGCGCGTGCGCAGCGGGGAGTTGTAGGCCAGGTGGCAGAGCAGGTCGAAGGGGTCCGCGTCGGGCTGGTTGGCCGAGGCGGCAAGCGTATCGAAGTCGATTCCTCGCTCGACCAGCATGTCGATGATTTCCGACCGTTGGCCGGGGTCCGCCCATCGCCGCCGAAGGTCCGCAGCCAGGGGGAAAAGCGTAC
>CAZNZH010001072.1:0-1711 GCA_964577445.1 uncultured Myxococcales bacterium | reverse complement strand
GTTCGGCTCTCGGCACCATCGCGAGATGATGTTCCGGTGTCAACCTCCCGGCTCGTAACCACAGCCTGGCTTGAAGCTTCAAAGCATTAGCACCTATGGCTTGAACGAGGTCGTGTGATCGAGGATCGCGTCCTTGGCAGCCTGGTCGCAAGCCATCGCGATCTCGGCGTGGCTGAGGCCCTCTGCTGCCTTCGCCGCCGCGTGCCACTCGATGTTGTTCGTGTCGAGCAGCGCAAGCCGTCCGCGCATCACGCAGGTCGCAATATCTTCGGTGGGCAGCGCGTACTCGAGCACGGCGTCGAAGCGCCGGAAGAGGGCGCGGTCGAGCAGGCCGACGTGGTTCGTCGCCCCGAGCACGACGCTGTCCGAGTCGTCCTGCTCAAGGAACTGCAGGAACGAGTTGAGCACGCGGCGAATCTCACCGACGTCGTTCTTCGAGCCGCGCTCACCCCCCAGCGCGTCGAACTCGTCGAAGAGGTAGACGCCCCGGGTGGACTGGATGGCGTCGAACACCAGCCAGAGCTTGGCCGCGGTCTCGCCCATGTACTTCGTAATGAGCCCGTCGAGCCGGATGCTGAAGAGAGGCAGGCCCAGCTCACCGGCGAGGGCTGCCGCGGTCATCGTCTTGCCGGTACCCGGCGGACCCACGAGGAGGAGCTTTCGCATCGGCGAGAACCCGTGCTCGCGGAGGCGGTCGCGCTCACGCTGCTCGGTGAGCACGCGATCGAGCCGTGCGCGGAGCGCCTCGGGGAGCGCCATGTCGGCGACTCGCGTCTTCGGGTAGCCCACCGTGAGGAGGCCGGTGAGCTCACCGCGCGGCTGGGGCAACGGGACGAGCTTGAGCCCCTGGACCGCCTCCTTGGTCTTCACGCGCGCCTTCACCTGGTCGACCAGCTCGCGCAACTCCTGGGCGAACTTGCCGTAACCGCTCCGCGCCGCCTGCGCGGCCACCTGCATGGCGATGGCGTAAAAGCGCGTGTCGTCGCCATCGGCGTGGCTTCGGATGAGCGCTTTAACCTGGTCCGCGGTGGCCATAACGTCCTGCTGTGCACACGTCGCTCTCCATCTACTACAATCAGGGGTGTCCCGCCAGTCGGGATTAGCTTATTCAAATCGTTATACCTTATTTGCCGAGCCCGGTGCTGGACAGACGGCGTCCAACTCCTCGCGCCGCTGCTTCTGGCTGACGACCGTCCCGAGCACCGCATCGCGCAGGTCTCCAAGTCGAGCGTGACGGTGGCGTACCCGTTCGATCTGAGTCGACTGTGGACCGCGGTGAGGTCCGGCGTGACCGCGAAATCGACCGGCTCGATGCGCGTCCACTGGGCCTCCTGGCTGCGCTGCACGGGCAGGCGTGAGCGTGGGAGACCATCTCGTCCATTTTCGCACGTCGCCCTGCCGAAGCCCAGCGTTCGCGAGCACGAGCGGCGCCGCCGCGCGCAGCGCGCGAAACGCCCGGAGTTCTGGGGAGAAACGGCGAAGCCCCCGAGGCGATGACCTGGGGGGCTTCTGTTGACCGACTCTCGCCGTAGTTGCCGTCTACGAAGGCGTGGTTGGAGACCAAGTGAAAGAGGTAGGCCGCCGCCATCGCGAAGAGATCTTCGTGCATGGGTTGGCCATCAAACGAAGTCTCCGCTTGGGCGACTGCCGACGCGAGAAGGCTTTCGTCGCGCAGACCCAAACTACCCCAAAGCGCGCGATTTGGTGTGCG
>CAZNZH010001071.1:0-1712 GCA_964577445.1 uncultured Myxococcales bacterium | reverse complement strand
GCGCCTTCGGGTTGCGCCTGAGAGCTGAGGTCCGGCTCGACATAGGCGTCGATCACGCCGGGGTGGCCCAGATTCACCGTCACGACGCCCGAGAGAACCTGCTTCAACGCTGCCATTGTCGGGTCGCCCCACCCATTGGGCTCGCGCTCACCCAGTAGGCCGGGAAGGTGTTGTCCCGAATCTGACCGTTGCACAAGGCGCGCACCATGAGCATCTCGGACAACAGCCTCATCACAAGCACCTCGCGGGTGCTGCAGGAGCGCCTCCCGCCCGGGTGGGAGGTGGAGCGCGTGGCTGGCTCGGGCCGCGCTCCGCGCCTGCGGATCACGTCGAAGGAGGGGCGCTCGCGTGAGCTCCCGGTGTCGCCGCTCTCGCGGCCTGACCCGCGCACGGCCCGGCAGCTCCCGAAGGACCGCCCGCTGCTCGTCGCGGCGCCCTACCTCTCGCGCGGCGTCCGAGAGGCGATCGAGGACGAGGGGGCGAGCTACGTCGATCAGACCGGCAACGTGCGCCTCGTGCTGGACGAGCCCGGCCTCTTCATCGCGACGAGCGGCGCCGAGTCGAACCCCTGGCCAGAGGAGCGGCGCTTCACGCTGCGCGGGGCCAAGGCGGGGCGGGTCGTCTGTGCCCTCGCGCGCGCCACGCCCCCCATCGGGGTGCGCGAGCTCGCGGCGGCCGCCGACACCGACCCTGGCTACGTCTCGCGCCTGCTCGGGATGCTCGACCGCGAGGCCATCGTGGACCGGAACTCCCGGGGCCAAGTGGCGCGCGTCGACTGGCGAAAGCTGCTGCTGCGCTGGTCCGAGGAGGCGCCGCTCGAGAGCCGCACCACCGCAAGCACGTGGCTCGCCCCACGCGGGCTGAAGAGCCTGTGGGATGGCCTCCGCGACGCCGCCTTCCCGTACCTCGTCACCGGCAGCGCCGCGGCCGCGGGCATCGCCCCCGTGGCTCCCACCCGCCTCGCCTCCGTGTATGTCGAGGACCCGGAGGGCGCCGCCAAGGCGCTGGGGCTCCGAGCGGCCGACGCTGGCGCGAACGTCGTGCTCCTGCAGCCCGAGGACGGCTCGCTCTTCGACCGCGCCGAGGACCGAGACGGGCTGCGCACCGCGAGGCTCCCCGTGGTCGTCGCCGACCTGCTCTCCGGGCCGGGGCGCTCGCCCGCCGAGGCGGAGGCGCTGATGGAGCGGATGGCGGTGCACGAGGAGGTGTGGCGTGGGGCGTCGGCGAAGACCGGAGTCGCAGCGTTCTTCGGGCCTTGGCCCGGCGAGGAGACGGACGCCGAGCTGCTCGCGGCGCTCAAGGCGATCGCCGGAGGCTTGCCGAGAGCATCCTCGGTCGCCATACCTCAAGTATCCCTCAAAAGTGAGGGAAGGAGGTCCGCCATGCGACTTGAAGCAACCGTCCCCGCCAGTCGAGGCTACGCGGTGCAGGCGCTCGCGGACCAGCATCGGCTGAGCCGCAGCCAGATCATCGACGAGGCGCTGTCCTTGTTCCTGAAGGCCGTGCTCGAGATCCGCCAGGGCCGCCGGCTCGTCACCGAGGACCCGAGGGGCTCGCAGGCCCTCTGTGAGCTGACCACGCCGACGCTCACGACGCTCGAGTGGGCGCTGTCCCAGCCCACCCGACGCCCGGCTCTACTCCCGTGGGGCAAGCTTCTGTGACGAGCGCCGTGCGGTCTGCCCGCGCGGAGCCAGTGGAGCCGAGCGCACATG
>CAZNZH010001070.1:0-1724 GCA_964577445.1 uncultured Myxococcales bacterium | reverse complement strand
CTGGCCACCCGCATCCCGCGGCCCTCCTGGCGCATCCGCAGCGTGCAGCGGCCCTCGGGCGGCGTGCCGGCGGTCACCGCGAGGTAGCCGCGCTCCATGGTGTGCTCGCGGACCTGAAAGCCAAGCTCATTGACGGCCTCGGGGTCCAGGCCCACCGCGATGGCGCCCGAAGCCGGCGCGTCCAGGCGGTGGACGACCCGCGCGTCGGGGCCGTAGACGCGGGCGATTTCTCGGACCAGGGTCCCGCGATCGCCGAGCTCGGTGCCTTGGACGTGCTGGCCTGCGGGCTTGGACAAGACGGCGATGCGCTCGTCGGAATAGACAGGCCGCAGCGCGACGATCGGAGGCTCCATGACCTTCGGGTGCCAGGTCACGACGACCGTCTCGCCCGCGTTGAGGGCCCGGGAGGCCACGCGGCAGCGCCGGCCGCCCATGAGCACGCCGCCCTGATCGATGATGCGGCGGGCCAAGGTGCGCGACACGCCGGGCACCACCGCCGCGATGATGCGGTCCATGCGCTCGCCGGCCAGCTCGGGCGGGACGATGAGCTTGGCCTGCTCAGCGCCGGGGGCCGGTGGGGGCGGGTCGCGCCTGGATTTTCGATCCCGGCGGCTGCTCACGGACACGGCGAGGGCGGCGACCACGGCAGCTCGAGCTGGCACTCGCCGCCGCGCTCCACCAGCACCTCGCAGGGCTTTGGGTCGCAGATGCGCGGCAGGCCGTCAAAGCGCGGCTCCGTCAGCTCGGCGTCGCTGTAGCCGTAGCCGAGCCAATCCGCCGCGGCCACGGCCCCGAGATCATCGCCGTCGTCGCCCAGCAGCACCTTGGCCGAGCTGAGCACGCCGATGTAGGTGTCGCGGCCGCCGTCGCCCGCGCCGGGCCGCAAGGTCGCGCTCAGGCGCAGCGCGTTCAGGCGCACACGGATGACGCCCAGCACGCGCACGTCCACGTCCCGCGCCTCGGTCTGCATGTAGTAGGCGCCCTCTTCGGGCAGCGCCGTGATCTGGGCCTTCAGCGCCAGCACCCAGCCCTGATTGTCGATGCGCGGGGTGATGTACGCGGGATCGTTGGTGTTTGACGGGACGTCTTCGCCCGTCGGGGTCTTGTTGATGCGCCCCGCCACCGTCGCGATGAGCCACGCCTCGCCGGTGTCCGGGTCGATGCGCATGTCGGCGACCATCCGCAGGAAGGTGCCCGCGAGGACGTCGCCCAGGTCCGCGGAGATGGAGAACACGCCCGAGTTCAGCGTGATGTCGACAGCACCCGTGGTGGACTCGGGGTCGACCTGGAAGACGAGCCGCGTCGGCACCTTGCGCTGGCGGCCGCGGAGGTCTGCGAGGCCCGCCGCCACCTCGATGAAGTAGGGGCTGGCGAGGCGCTCGAGGAAGGTGTCGCCCTGGTCCAGGGTCAGGGTCATCAGGTCGTCGGACATGCGCATGGTCAGCCCGCCGCACGTCGTCTGCGACGGGGTGCAGTCGCGCGCCACGGCCACGGCGTCCGGCTTGAGGTTCCCCTCGATGTCGAGGCTCACCGGCCAGACATCGAAGCGCAGCGAGGAGACGTCGATGGGCTCGGTGAAGCGGAGCACCAGCGGTGAGTCGGGGAACCACTGGCCGCCCTGGGGCGGCAGGATCTCGACCTCGGGCGGCGGGTTGTAGGTCTCGCAGCCGGCGGCGGCGACCACGCCCAACGTGGCGGCGAGCAGGGCCGGTCGGATGAGCTTG
>CAZNZH010001069.1:0-1726 GCA_964577445.1 uncultured Myxococcales bacterium | reverse complement strand
TGATCGTAATCGGAGATCGTGTGCCGGTCCTTCGGACCTCTCCCCCACTCTCCCATGATCCACGGGCTTACGCCCGGTACGTGTTTAGCGTGCGGAATTCCGGGTGTGTGGGCGCTGTTAGTTCTATGCTATGGGCAAGACTTCCACACCGAAGGCTAAAGGATGCGCGCGCTGCGCCGCGCTGACGGCCGAGAACGAACGCCTGCAGGCCGAAAACGACCGGCTGCGCGCCCGCATCGAGACGCTCGAGAAGGAGCGCGAAGCTCTTGAACGCGCCCAGCATCGGCCCGTCGCGCCTTTCCGCCTCAAGGACAAGAAGCGCACGACCGAGCCCAAGAAGCCGGGGCAAAAGCGCGGCCATCCCGGCACCGCGCGCCGCCGGCCCGACCACGTCGACCAGACCGTCGAGGCGCCCCTGGACGCCTGCACGGCCTGCGGCGGCGCCACCTTTACCGGCGTGAAGCCCCGCGAGCAGTTCATCGAGGATCTGCCCGAGCCCGTGAAGCCCTTCGTGACCCGCATCGTCACCTACCAGGGCCGCTGCACGGGCTGCGGCCAGTGCGTGTCCAGCCGCCATCCCCTGCAGGTCTCCACCGCCGTGGGCGCCGCCGGGGTCCACCTGGGCCCGCGGGCCCTGGCGCTGGCGGCCGAGCTGCGCCACGACCTGGGCCTGCCGGCGCGCAAGGTGTGCCGGGTGCTCAAGGCCACCTTCGGGCTCTCCATCACCCCCGGCGGCCTTACCCAGGCCCTGGCCCGCCTGGGCGAGCGGCTCGAAGGGGTCTACGAGACCCTGCACGACCAGGTCCGGCAGAGCCCGGCGGTGTACGCGGACGAGACGAGCTGGTGGGTGGGCGGTCCGGGCCACTGGCTGTGGGTGTTCACCACCCCCGACGCCACGCTGTACCGCATCGAGCACAGCCGGGGCCGCGACGTGGTGGCCGAGGTGCTGGGCGAGGGGTTTGCGGGCCGGCTGGTGAGCGACTGCCTGGCGAGCTACGACGCCATCGACTGTAAGAAGCACAAGTGCTACGCCCATCACGCGCGGGCGGTGGCCCAAGCCCAGGAACAGCTGCCCGGCAGCGCGTGGCTGTCGCAAATCCGGGGGCTGCTGCTGGCGGGCACGGCACTGGGTCGGATGCGCGAGGAACTGCCGCAGTACGCACAGTTGCGGGCGAACCTGGAGCAGACGGCGGATCGACTGGTGCTGCCGGCCCGGGCGGACCCGACCGAGGAGCGGGTGGCGAACCGGCTGCGCAAGCAGCGGGCGCACCTGTTCGGGCACCTGTACGAACCGTACACGGAAGCGACGAACAACCGGGCGGAGCGCCAACTGCGCCCGGCGGTGGTGGCGCGCAAAGTGTCGTGCGGGAACAAGACCGCCCGGGGCAAACGGACGGCGGAAGTCCTGATGAGCGTGGCGGTGACGGCGCGCCAGCGGGGTCAGACGCTGGCCCACTACCTGTTGCCGTTGCTCGTCCCAAAGCCCACCCCGGCCCAATGACCAACCTCGGACGCTAAACACATACGTCGTTTGGGGGTGCTAATACAGCGCGAAAACCCTCGGAGCCTCACGCCGCCCTCTCGCCGCTCTTGTTCGGAGTACACGCTTCAGCGTGCAGCCCCTGAGCCCCCAACCACGCCCCATTCGCCACCGACCACGACTCCCCGCCCCTCTTGAGCGCTGCAAGCGCGTCCTTCAATAGCCCAGGGTGGAGCGAGGCGAGCG
>CAZNZH010001068.1:0-1727 GCA_964577445.1 uncultured Myxococcales bacterium | reverse complement strand
CCGTCGCTGGCGGCGGACGCTGACGTCGAGGAGGTCGCGGCCGCCATCGTGGAGGTGCTGCGGGCTGCCGGCTACGACGTGCTCTCGCTGACCGTGGACGACGACCCGGCGGCCGTCATCGCGGCGTGCAGGGCCGAGGGCGTCGGCTGCGTGTTCAACCTGGTCGAGTCCATGGGCGGCGACGCGGGGCGCGAGGCCGAGTTCGCGCAGGCCCTCGAGGCCGCCGGCATCCCGTACACCGGCAACCGCCCGGCGGCGCTCCGGACCGGGCAGGCCAAAGACCGCGTGCGCGAGCTGCTCGCCGCCGCCGGCGTCCCCCACGCCCGCGGCATCGCGGTGGACGCGCCGCCGTCGCAGGGCGCGCTCGACGCCGCGGGGCTACACTGGCCGCTCTTCGTCAAGCCCGCGCGGGTCGACGGCTCCATCGGCATCGACCAGGGATCGGTGGTCCACGACCTCGTGTCCCTACAGCGCCGGGTGGGCTGGCTGCTCGAGACCCTCGGCGGCCCGTGCATGGTCGAGACCTTCTTGCCGGGACCCGAGCTGAACGTCGCGATCCTCGGCGACCCCGACGGCCCGCTGGCGGTCACCACCGTCGACTTCGGCGACGCGGGCGGCCTGGGCATCGTCACCTACGACTGCAAGTGGACGCCCGGCACGCCCGACTACGAGGCGCGCTCGGTGCCGGCCAGCGGGCGATTTGACGCGGGGCTGCTGGCGCGCGTGGAGCGGTCCGCCCGCGACGCCTTCGTGGCCATCGGCGGCAGCTCATACGGCCGCGTGGACCTGCGCCTGGACGCCCTCGGCCAGCCCGCGGTCATCGACGTCAACCCCAACCCGGACCTCCACCCCGAGGCCGGGCTGGCCATCGCCGCCCGCGCGGCCGGGTTCGACTACCCGGCGCTGGTCGCGCGCATCCTTCACCGCGTGGGGCGACCGGCCGCGCTCCCAGACCGCGCCACATCCAAAATAGTCGTTTAAATCCGAGGTATTGCATGGAGATTCGCGCCATCGTCCCCGCCGATTGGGATGGGATCGTGGACCTGTTGGCACGCACGGACGCCTTCGACGACGAGGAGCGCCAGGTCGCCCGCGAGCTGGTCGACGACGCGATCCATCGCCCGGAGGCCGCGGGCTACGCCGCGCTGGTGGCGGTGGAGTCCGACGTGTCGGGCGGGCCGGTGATGGGCTACGTGCTCTACGGGCCGACGCCGATGACCGAGCACACCTACGATCTCTACTGGATCGCCGTGGACGCGACGCGGCGCGGGCAGGGCATCGGGCGCAAGCTGGTCGTGGCGCTGGATGACGCCTTGCGCCGGGTGGGCGGGCGCATCATCCGCGTCGAGGCCAGCAGCGTGGCCGACGCACCGGCGACCCTGGCCTTCTACGAGGGCACCGGCTTCATCGAGTGCGGCCGCATCCCGCACTTCTACCGGACCGACGACGCCCTGGTGATGTTCTACCGCGATCTCGGCGCGTAGCGAGGCGCTGACGGGGCCGCGCGCGGGTCTCTCAGGCCATCAGGCGCTCGCTGCGGTTGCGGGCGGACATGCCGGCGAGGCCCGGGAGCGGCACGGGGCGCCCGACGGCGAAGCCCTGCGCGTAGTCGACGCCCATGCGGCGTAGCTGCTCGACGATGGCCTCGGTCTCCGCGTACTCGGCGACCGTGCGCAGCGACATCTCGTGGCCGACGTCGTTGATGGCCGAGACCATCGCGCCGTCGA
>CAZNZH010001067.1:0-1729 GCA_964577445.1 uncultured Myxococcales bacterium | reverse complement strand
CCCCACGGGGGGTTTTATCGTCTTCCGACGCCCCGCAACGGTTTTGAAGACCGCGCGGCCCACCAGGGCCGGAGCACTTCCGCGGCGGACGCTACCACTGCGGGGGCTCGAGGGGGTAGCGCTCGAGGGGGTTCGAATTATTGAACCTTGGGGCGCAGGGAGGCTACAGCGCGGCGGATTGTGGGCTGAAGGCCCGCGCTGGGTGAGGTGGAGGCGAGGCGGCGCGCGCCCGCTCCTTGACCGCCAGGCCGCTGCTTCCCTAGGCTTCGGCGGTCGCGCCGCGCCACGGCTCGCGCCAGCCATCCATCCGCGGGAGTCCCGATGAAGCTTGCCGTCCCCCTCTTCGTCGCGCTGGCGATGGTTCACGTGGCCTGCGAGACGCCCCAACCGGCCAGCGCAGACTCGAACGCGCAGGCCGAGCCGGCCGCCCTCGCGCCCCCCGGCTCACCCGCCGCGGCCGTGGATCGCCGCCTCCGCAAGAGCGGGGAGCTCGACTGGATCTACTACCCCGACGACCCGATCAAGCCCGCCCACCGCGACTTTGACTTCACCCACGGCGCGCTCAAGGGCGACGAGTTCGACGACCTGCGCTACCTGGCGCCCGAAAATTACGCGATCACCGTGCCGCCACCTGCGGGGATCCGCCCCATGACCGAGTGGGAGCCGATGACCGCCATCGTCATGGCCGTCCCCGACTACATGCTCAACGGCGGCAACGCCAACCAGACCATCGTCGACATCGGTTTTCACGCCGCCACGACCGCGGAGGTCTGGTACATCGTCAACACCACGGCGGCCAAGACCAGCTTGGTGAAGGGCCTGCTCGCCAGGGGCATGGAGCAGACCACCCTCGACGCCAAGGTGAAGTTCATGGTGCGGCCGCTCGACAGCGTCTGGTTCATCGACTCGGGCCCGCTGCCGATCATCTCGGCCGACGGCGAGAGCTTCGCGTTCGCGGACTTCCGCTACTACCAGCCGCGACCGCTCGACGACGGCATCCCCACCTGGCTCGGGCGCAACCTGCCGGGCTTCGGCGTCGATGGTCAGGCGACGACCAACCGCATGCCGCTCAACGTCGAGGGCGGCACCTTTCAGTCGACGAGCGACGGCGTCTGTATCACCGGCAATCGGCAACTCTTCTACATGAGCTGCGACGACGGCGGCTGCAAGGACGCGCTGAACACCATGAGCCTCGCCGCGGTGCAGAAAGACCCGCTCGCCGCTGAGATGCGCGCGACCTGGGGTGCCTACGCGGGGTGCAAGGACCTCATCGTCACCCACAGCATCACCGACGACGGCACGGGCCACATCGACATGTACCTCAAGATCCTCGACGACCATCGAATCCTGGTCGGCCAGTACCTGCCCCCGTACGCCGCCGGCACGCCCCAAGAGGCGAACGCCGCGCGACTGGACGCCACGGCCGCGCTGCTCGAGGCCTACGTCAAGCCCGACGGCTCGAAGTTCACCGTCGAGCGGCTGATCATGCCCGGGCACCGCGCCACCAACAAGAAGCCGATTCCGTTTACCTACATCAACTCGACCTTCATCAACGGGCTCAACCTGTGGCCGGCCTTCACCTTCCCCGAGTGGGAGGCCAGCCGGGATGTGGCCGAGGCGAAGTGGAAGGAGGTGCTGCCCGAGGTCGAGCACATCTGGATCGACTCCACGGAGCTGTCGTTTTACTCGGGCGCCATTCACTGCATCACGCGCACGGTGCCGGCGCTGT
>CAZNZH010001066.1:0-1730 GCA_964577445.1 uncultured Myxococcales bacterium | reverse complement strand
CAGACCGCACAGTGTTGGCTCATGGGCGCACTGCCCGACAGCTTCAACGGGCTGACCTGGGTGCCCGGAGCCGCGATCTCGGCTGGCAGCGACGTGCTGATCGGCGTCGCGGGCGATGGCGGGTGGTTTCGCCTGGAGATCAGCGGCGGGCTGGTCTCGGCGACCAAGCTCGGCAGCTACGGCGCGAAGTTCAGCTCGAGCGGGGATGCGTTCTCCATCGAGGGCATCGGCACCTTCGCGTCGGTCAACGAGCTCGGGCAGACCGACGACCGCATCGTGCGTGTCGACCCGAAGACCGGCGGCGCGCTGGCGCTGGTCGGGACGACGCCGGGGCTCTCCGAGCTGTGGGGGATCGCCGGATGGACGGAGCGCATCTTTGGCTTCGACGCCTCCGGGACGATCGTGGTCATCGGTCTTCTAGACGGCAAGGTGACGCCCATCAGGCAGACCGAACACAAGTGGTGGGGCGCGGGCGTGCGTAGTCGCCTTTTTTGACGCGGCGAGCGCGGGCGCTGGCGCATGCCACGGGAGACTCGGGGAGACGCGATGCCGATCGAACTGCCGAAGCCGACCCTGGACCAGCTCACCGGCTCGGTGCGCCGCTATCTGCAAGAGGAGCTGGACCTGGACTGTGGGGAGCTGCAGGCGCGGCTGCTGCTGGACTTCGTCGTGGCCGAGGTCGGCGCCGCGGTCTACAACCACGCCATCCGCGACGCGTCGGCGTTCATGCAGGACCGCGTTCTGGACATGGACGCGACCTGTCACGAGCCCGAGATGACGTGGTGGGACAAGCGGCGGCGGCGCTGAGCGCGCGCCTGCTCCACCGACGCGGCCGGCGCGGCCCCGTGTCGGCGTCGCTGTGGGCAGCCTTAGCTGGTATGGTGCTGCCGGCCGTCCGCCCGCGCCGCGCCCGACTCGCGCGGGCGTAGGGCGGCGCGTCGCGTTCACGCGGGAGGAGACGATGCTTATGAACCTCGGAGCGATCTTGGTCATGTCGATGAGCGCTGGGCCGGCGGCTCCCCCGCCAGCGCACGGCCACGGGCACGGGCACGGCGACCACGGCGACCACGGCAACCCGGCGGACTTCGACGGGTACGTCGCCAAACTGGAAGATCCCGAGCGCGACGCGTGGCAAAAACCCGACGAGGTCGTCGGCGCGCTCGGGCTGCGCGCCGGGCAGGTCGTCTGCGACATCGGGGTCGGCACGGGCTACTTCGCGCGGCGGTTCGCGGCCGCGGTCGGGCCGACCGGGCGCGTCTTCGGCGTCGACGTCGAGCCGCGGATGCTGGCGGCGCTCGCCCAGCGCTTGCAGGCGGAGGGCATCCTCAACGTCACGCCGGTGATGGGCCTGCCCGCCGACCCGCTGCTGCCTGCGGCCGCGTGCGACGTCATCACCGTGGTGGACACGTACCACCATTTCCCCGACGGCCCGGCCTACCTGCGCCGCTTGGGCGACTCGCTCAAACCCGGCGGGCGGCTGGTCAACATCGACTTTCACAAGCGCGCCTTGCCGGTGGGCCCGCCGGTGGACCACCTGGTCGCCCGCGCCGACTTCCTGGCCGACGCGGCCCGCGCCGGCTTCACGCTGCGAGCCGAGCACACGATGCTCCCACACCAGTATTTCCTGGTGTTGCAGCGCGATTCCGCGCCGGGTGAGTGAGCCGGCTCCGGGGTGCCGGAGCTGACCTGGCGTCCCCGTGCCCGCGTCGTCGCGCGTCCCGCCGCCCTCG
>CAZNZH010001065.1:0-1732 GCA_964577445.1 uncultured Myxococcales bacterium | reverse complement strand
TGATCCGTAACCCGCTCGCCGACCCCTACCTGCTGGGCATCTCGGCCGGAGCCTCCGTTGGGGCGGTCGTCGTCGTATTTCTCGGTCTCGGCGTGGGCACGCTGGCGCTCTCCGGCGGCGCGTTCATCGGCGCCCTGATCTCGTTTCTGCTCGTGCTGTTGCTGGCCAGCGGGCTGACGACACAGCTGGTCCCGTCCAGGACGGTGCTCGCGGGCGTCGCCATCGCCTACCTCGCCTCGGCGGTCACCTCGCTCATCACGATCACCTCGGCCGACGCCCAGGCGATTCGCAGCTTGATGTTCTGGTTGCTGGGTACGCTCGCGGGCGCGACGTGGAGCGACCTGCCAGTCGCCACCGGCGCGGTCGGCCTCGTGGTCGTCGCCGGCGTCGCGCACGCGCGCGCCCTCAACGCCTTCGTCTTCGGCGACGAGTCCGCAGCCTCGCTGGGCGTGAGCGTCGAGCGCACGCGATGGCTCCTCCTGTCCGCGATGACGGTCGCCACCGGCGCACTCGTCGCGTTGAGCGGGGCGATCGGGTTCGTCGGCCTCGTCCTCCCCCACGCGACGCGCTTCATCGTCGGCCACGACCACCGGCGCCTCGTCCCGACCGTGGCACTGGCCGGCGCGCTCTTCCTCGTGTGGGTGGACGCACTGGGTCGGGTGCTGTTCGCGCCCAGCGAGGTGCCCGTCGGCGTGCTCACGGCGCTGATCGGCGTCCCCGCCTTCGCCTGGCTCCTGTGGCGGAGGCGGTTCGCGTGACCGTGCCGGTGGAGGCTCGATCGGTCACCTCGATCGTTGGAGGCAACGTGCTGGTCGACGCCGTCTCCCTGCACGCCCGGCCCGGTGAGTTCGTCGGCATCGTCGGCCCGAACGGCGCGGGCAAGACGAGCCTGCTGCGCTGCCTGGCCGCGCTCCGGCGGCCGACGGCAGGCACGGTCCTCCTCGATGGCCGGGAGGTGACGCGCTGGCCGAGGAAGGCGCTGGCCCGGACGCTGGCGTTCGTCCAGCAGGAGAACGCCGCGGATACCGACATCACCGTCCGTGACGCCGTGATGCTGGGGCGCATCCCGCACAAGGGCGTGTTCGACCGGGACACGGCGTCCGACCATGCGCTCGTCGCGACCGCGCTCGCTCGCGTGGAGCTGCAGGGGTGGGAGGGCCGTCGCTGGCACACGCTGTCCGGCGGTGAGAAACAGCGGGTGCACCTCGCCCGCGCCATGGTGCAGGAGCCGGAGGCGCTGCTCCTGGACGAACCGACGAACCACCTGGACGTGAAGTTCCAGCTCCAGATGCTGGCCTTCATCCGCTCGCTAGGCCTGACGACCATCGCCGTCCTGCACGACCTCAACCTCGCCGCGCTGTTCTGCGACCGGATCGTCGTCATGCAGAGCGCGAAGGTCGTCGCGGACGGTCCGCCCGAGGACGTCCTGACCCCTCGCCTCCTGCTGGATGTCTTCGAAGCGGAAGCGGAGGTCGTCCGGCACGCGCGCACGGGGCGTCCCAGCATCACCTACATTCGTGCCGCGGACGCGGAGCAAGTCGACCGCGATAGGTGAGTCGCCTGAGCCGACCAGCGACAACGGTCTCACACGGCCCGGTCGTCTGCCGAATGGTCCGGGCTTGCCGGGGCTCCGTCAGCGCTGGCCGGCGACCGAGTCCTCCGGCAGAGCCTGCTCGCCATCGGAGATCGCGGGCCGGATCCAGACGCGCTGCGCCGCTGGATAGCCCATCGT
>CAZNZH010001064.1:0-1736 GCA_964577445.1 uncultured Myxococcales bacterium | reverse complement strand
CGCCGCTGGCCTGCGACGACCTGGAGCCCTGCACGACGGACCTGTGCGATTCCACCGCTGGCGGCTGCGTTTTTTCGCCGCGCCCCGACGGCGCGGCCTGCCAGGGCGCCGACCTCTGCTTGAGCGGCGGCGCCTGCGCTGGCGGGCATTGCGCGGGCGAAGAGCCGGTCGTCTGTGCAGCACCCGGGCCCTGCGCCCAGGCGCTCTGTAAGCCCGACGCCGGGTGCACCGTGAAGACCTCGCCCGACGGCGCGCCGTGCGATGACGGCGATCCCTGCACTCAGCCAGGGCAATGCGCCAGCGGCGCCTGCGAGGCCCTGCCCGTCTCGTGCAAGGACGGCAACCCGTGCACCGTCGACGCGTGCGACAGCGCGGCCGGCGGGTGCCTCCACGTGGCCGCCGCCGACGGCACCGCCTGCGACCCGCCGAGCCCGTGCGTGGTCGCGGGCCTCTGCGCGGCTGGCCAGTGCGCTGGCGGCGAGCCGGTGAAGTGCCCCGGCGTGCCCTGCCAGGAGGCGGTCTGCGACGAAGCCACCGGCGCGTGTGTGCCCGGGGAGCGCGCGCCCGACGGCAGCGCGTGCGATGGCGGGCCCTGTAACCCCGGCGCGACCTGCGCGGCGGGCGCGTGCGGCGGCGGGACCCTGGTGAGCTGCGACGACGGCGACGCCTGCACCGTCGACACATGCGCGCCGGCCACCGGTGAGTGCGACCACGCGGCCAAGGAGTGCCCCGAACCGGCCGGGGACGCCTGTCGCGACGCGAGCTGCGCCGCCGCCGACGGATGCGGCTCATCCCCCTCCCCCCTCTGCTCCGATGGGGTCCTCCTGTTCGCCACCAGCTTCCCCTGCGACAGCGGCGCCCTCTGGTCGGTCGCCCCCGCGCCGGGGCCGCCCATCTTGGCCGTGCAGCCGATGACGGGGCCCTCGTGGGACGGCGACTGCGGCCTCGGCGCCCAGGTGCTGGGCGACGCGCCCGGCCTGTGGCAGACCAGCGCGGTCGCCAGCGTACCGGCCTCAGGCGAGGGCCTCGTTGGCCCGGCGACCGTGCGGGTGACCTTCGTGGAGTTCTCCGACGCCAAACCCGACGCGGCGCCCATCACCCTCGCCCTCGAGCTGACCGCGGGCGGCGCCACCGTCGTCGACACCACCCTCCCGCAGGCTCCACCCGCGACGTCGGGAACGTGGCAGAAGCGCCAGGCCTTCCTGGTCCTCCCGGCGGACGCGGAGGCCGACGGGCTGCGCGTGCGGCTCACCGGCTCGGCGAAGTCCGGCCCCATGACCTGGCGCATCGACAAGCTCGTCGTGGTCTCCCTCGACATGCCGGCGCCCTGACTCGCTCAGCCCAGCCCGCGCACCTCGAGCTCGTCCTCGTCCAGGCCCAGATAATGGCCTATCTCGTGAAGCACGGTGATCTGCACCTGCTCCTCGACCTCATCGGGGCTGCTGCACATGCGCTCAATGTTCCATCGGTACAGGTAGATGCGGGTCGGACCGGTCGCCACGAAGTCGACGCCCCGCTCCTGAGCCCGCTCCGGGCCATCGAAGAGCCCGAGGATGCGCGAATCGGCGACATCGGTGTCGAAGATCCACGCCTCGGGATAGTCGTCGACCACGATGGCCACGTTGCCCAAGGCTTGGCGCACATGGGGCGGGAGGCCCTCGATGGCCTCCTCTGCGACCTCGATGAAGCGCTCCTCCGGCAGCCACAAGCGAAAGGGCGGCTCCGCGTCGTGCTCG
>CAZNZH010001063.1:0-1737 GCA_964577445.1 uncultured Myxococcales bacterium | reverse complement strand
TGCCGCCGAGCCGGTTCGCCCACGGCATCCCGCCGAGCTTGGAAAACCTCACCCACGCGCTGCTGGTGAAGGCGCGCGAGGGTCGACCGGCGGCGGCGCTGGACGTGGTGGCGGAGCTGGACCGCATCGAGCGCGAGCTTGAGAGCGCGACCCAAGACGCCGGCGGAACCGACGCGACGCTGGTCGAGATCCGGGCGCTGCCGGCTGACGCGGTGCGCGAGCTGGCCGCCGGACCGAAGACCATGGAGGTCTCCCAGTCGGCGCTGGGGACGGCCCCCGCCGCGCAGCAGCAGCAGCCGCGGCAGCGTCGCCGCCTGACGCCGGCGGCCACCCACCGGTCAGCGCCCACGTCGCCGGTGACCGCCGCGCCGGACGCGCCGCTGACCGCGCGAGCCCCGGGGTCCTTCAAGCGCAACCCGAAGCGCAGTTGGCCCCCGTCGCGCATCCTGCTCGCCGCGCTGCTCATCAGCGTGACCTTCGCGCTGATGAGCTGGATCATCTACAGGGTGGTCGTGCCCATGCAGCGCGCCGCTCCCACGAGCACCACGGGAGAGCTGGAGCCGGCAACACCGGCGGCCGAAGCGGAGACGGCGCCAGCCGCCGCGGGTGGGGCTGAGGCCGAGCCACAGCCGAGCCCGGGCTCGCCCCCCTGACGGCGCCGCGGCGCACGGGGCGGCTCAGATGAACTCGACCCGCAGGAGCTGGCGCCCGATGAAGACGTAGTCGCCGTTGGAGAGCGGGACCTCCTTCTTCAGCCGGAAGTAGCTGCCGTTTCGGCTGTCGAGGTCCTTCAGCAGATACTCGCCGTCCCGCTCCTCGATGCGCGCGTGATAATGGCTGATGAAGCGATCGTAGCCGAAGTTCACGTCGCAATCCTCGCGGCCGATGGTCACGGTGCGCTTGCGGGCGCAGTAGACGAGGCCTTCTTGAGAGCCACGGATGAGCTGCACCACGCGAAAACGCCAGACGGGGACTGGGGTCCCGCAAAAGACCGCGCCGTCTTCGCCGACGGCCACGGGCGTGGGGCGGTACATCTCGAAGCGCAGCACCTGCTCGCCACAGAGGAAGATCTCGCCGTCGGTGATCGGCACCGGCTCGTGGATACGGATGTAGGTGCCGTTGAGGCTCGCCTCGTCGCGCACGAAGAGGCGGCCGTCCTTGTAGTAGAAGGTCGCGTGCAGGGGCGACACGGTGGGATCGTCGGGGAAGAGGATCGGCCCCTCGGCGCGCCCGGCAGCGTGCGAGGTGCCGTTGAGCTGAAACGTGAAGCCATCGCCGCCGTCGCCCCGAATCAGGCGCAGGCGGGCGCGACGCACCGTCGGGGCGCCGTCGTGGTAGACGCTCTCGGCGGCGCGGGCGGGCGCCACCGGTTGCATCGGGGAGCCACAGTTGCCGCAGAAGCGATGGTCCGGCGCCACCGGATGTCCGCAAGCGCTGCAGTTCATTGAGTCAGCCGTCCCACGAATGCGGTGTGTGTCGGGCTACGCGGAGGCGGCGCCCGGGCGTCGCGGACTATAGGAGCGGGCTCGCGAGATCGTCAAGGCGCGAGGGTGCGGGCGCGGAGGCGAACCCCGGCGTCGAAGCTGATGGACGCGGCGGCGATGGCTGGGCGTGCGCGGGGATCGCCGCTGTGGCCGAGGGCCTCAAGGGCGGCCAGGCGGACCGCCGGGATGGTGTCGTCGAGCAGCGCGACCAGCGGGTCGGTGAGGGCGGGCGGCGGCGGGGTCGGGAGGGCGG
>CAZNZH010001062.1:0-1741 GCA_964577445.1 uncultured Myxococcales bacterium | reverse complement strand
TCGCACGAGCCGGTCGTCAAGGCCGTCAGCCCGCCCCGCGGGTCGGAGCGCAGCGGAGAGCCTTGACGACGGCGAGGCGAGCCCGAGAATCGCGAGTCGTGATGCCCGGAGCCCTCTCAGGCGGCGTCCGGGACTTCCCCGCACGCCGTCCACGCTCCAGGCGTGGACGACGTGTCGGGACCGTGGCGCTATGCGCGCGACGGGGTGTTGCGCGGTCGCGGAGTCGAGGCCGATTGGGCGTCCGTTCCGTTGACCGTTTCGCTCGACGGTGCGGTGAGATCCTTGGATGTCACCTTCACCCCGAGGCGCTTGCTGAAGTGCAGGAGGTCGCTGCGGTCCCAGCTATGGCGCAGTGCCAGCGCCACCACGACGGCCTGGGCATAGCGCTTGACCGGCAGGCGATCGGCCTTGCCGGTCATCCGATCCGATGTCCTCGATCAGGAGACGCAGCAGCATCGGCGACCACGTCAGCGAGGCGGCACGTTCGGCGATGAGTCGAATCGCCCGCGGACGGAGATCGTTCCGCCACTGCTCGCGTTCCTCGCGTTGTTTCGCCCACGCCGCTTCCTGCACCTGGCGCGCGGCGAGAGCCTCCGCGTCTTCGACGTGACGCGGTGCGGTCGTCTTGGACCGTCCCCAGTGCTTCTCGCAGGTCTTCTTCGCGATACACACCTGCAGGAACGTCCCCTGGCCTTCGCCAAGGACGACCACGCCCGGGCGGGCGTGCTTGCACCGTTCCTTGCCCTCCGCTGACTTCCAGCTCTTGGCCAGGATCGGCTTCGGGTCGGCTTTGTCCGTATGGAAGTGCAAGGTCGACAGCGCCAAGACCGCGGCGTCGCGTTCCTGCTCCGCCGATACCACTTGCTCCGCCAACGCGGGCAGGAGCACCTGCGTGTCTTCACTCCGCGGATTGAGGCGCACCGTGCGTTCGATCCACGCCGTGAGCTGCGCGACCGGCTCCAATTGATCGCGCGACGGCTCCTCACGGAAGAGGGGACGAAAGCACTGGGCCAACGCCGCCTCCTGGTGCTCGGCCGGCACCACCGCGATCTTCAGCGCGTACACGAGTGGCAACACGTCGCGCGCCAGCAGGTCCTGCACCGCTGGCACGAGCCGCGTGAGGCTGATGCGCTGATAGACGTAGCCCTTCGACTTGCCGAGGGCCGCGGCCACCTCGTCGATCGGGCGGCCCCCAGCGACGAGTCGCTGGAAGCTGATGCCTTCATCGAGCGGGGCAATGTCTTCGCGGTGGAGGTTCTCGATGATCGTGGCCTCGTCGGCCGCGGCGTCATCGAGGTCGAGCACGCGCACGGGTACGGTCGGACAGCCGGCGAGCTTGGCGGCACGCAGCCGCCGCGCCCCGGCGATCAGGACATACCCGTCGTCGTTCGGACGCACGAGCAGCGGCTGCAGCACACCGTGCCGCCGCACGCTGGCGGTGAGGTCGTCGAGTCCGGCCTCGCCGAACATGCGGCGAGGATTGGTCGGCGATTCGTGGATGACATCCGTCGTCAGTTGTTGGAACTCACGCATAGCGACACCTCGAGTGAAAGGGCGCCAGGGCCGCTGGGGCGCTGGCGTCGCGCGCGACAGACCACTCGCGCAGTGGGACGAGCCGACCTGGGCCGGCTCGTCACGGGGTTGGGGTTGGGAGGACGGGCCGTGCGGACGCTGGGTCCGCACGGCTCAGACCACGGTTAGTGGACCGTGGCGAGGAGACGGCTGGCGGCGCGATCGAGGG
>CAZNZH010001061.1:0-1746 GCA_964577445.1 uncultured Myxococcales bacterium | reverse complement strand
GCCAGCTTCGCCAGGCGCTCCTGCAGCTTCTCGCGGTCGTAGTCCGAGGTGGTCTCCTCGACCTGCGCCTTGATCTGCTCGCAGCGGCCCTGGATGTCCTCCTTCTTGCCGGCGCCTTCGACGATCGTGGTGTTCTCCTTCTCGATCCGCACCTTCTTGGCGCGGCCGAGCATGGCGAGCGTCACGCTCTCGAGCTTGATGCCGAGGTCCTCGGAGATCACCTCACCGCCGGTCAGGATGGCGATGTCCTCGAGCATCGCCTTGCGGCGATCGCCGAAGCCCGGCGCCTTCACGGCGGCGATCTTGAGGCCGCCACGCAGCTTGTTGACGACCAGGGTGGCCAGCGCCTCGCCCTCGACGTCCTCGGCCACGATCACGAGCGGACGGCCGGACTGCACGACGGACTCGAGCAGCGGCAGCATCGGCTGAAGCTGGGACAGCTTCTTCTCGTGGATCAGGATGTACGGGTCATCCATCTCCGCGATCATCTTCTCCGCATTCGTGATGAAATACGGGGAGACGTAGCCGCGGTCGAACTGCATGCCCTCGACGACGTCGAGCTCGGTCTGGATGGACTTGGCTTCCTCGACGGTGATGACACCCTCGTTGCCGACCTTCTCCATCGCCTGGGCGATCATCTCGCCGATCTCGGTCTCGCCGTTGGCGGAGATCGAGCCGACCTGCGCCACCTCGGCGGAGGTCGTGATCTTCCTGGTCTTGGACTCGAGGTCCTTGACCACCTCGGCGACGGCCTTGTCGATGCCGCGCTTGAGGTCCATCGGGTTCATGCCGGCGGCCACGGCCTTCGCACCCTCACGGACGATGGCCTGGGCCAGCACGGTCGCGGTGGTGGTGCCGTCGCCGGCCAGGTCGTTGGTCTTCGAGGCCACTTCGCGCACCATCTGGGCGCCCATGTTCTCGAACTTGTCGGCCAGCTCGATTTCCTTGGCGACGGTCACGCCGTCCTTGGTGATGCGCGGGGCACCGAAGGACTTGTCGAGCACGACGTTGCGGCCCTTCGGGCCCAGCGTCACCTTCACGGCATCGGCCAGGATGTCCACGCCGCGCAGCATCTTGTCGCGCGCGGAGGCGCCGAACTTCACGTCCTTAGCAGCCATTGCTTTCTACCTCTGAATGTCAGTTGCGGTCGGTCGCGGAAGCGGCGCCTCAGGCGGCCTTCTTCGCGGAGGCGGTGCCCTCGAGGATGCCCATGATGTCGGACTCCTTCATGATCAGGAGCTCCTCGCCATCGAGCTTCACCTCGGTGCCCGACCACTTGCCGAACAGGATGCGGTCGCCGGCCTTGACGTCGAGCGGGCGGACCTCGCCCTTCTCGTTGATCGTGCCCGCGCCGACGGCGACGACTTCGCCTTCCTGCGGCTTTTCCTTCGCGGTGTCGGGGATGATGATCCCGCCCTTGGTCTTTTGTTCTTCCTCGACGCGCTTCACGAGGACGCGGTCTCCCAGAGGACGAAACGCCATGTCTTATGTCTCCGTTCGGGACGGTTGAATGCCTGTGGTCAGCGTCGGGCGGCGGCCGTTAGCAGCCATGTCGCCCGAGTGCTAACGCAGCGGGGAGGTAGGCAAGGGGCAGGGGCGAGTCAAGCGCATGCAACCGTGGTTTTTTGATTCCGCTTGGTCACCGGCGCGCCGCGCAGATAGGGTCGTCGGCGAGGGAACACCAGGAGACACCAACACATGCGCTGTGCGCTTGCGATCGCCGCCCTGTCGGGCGCCATCTTCACA
>CAZNZH010001060.1:0-1746 GCA_964577445.1 uncultured Myxococcales bacterium | reverse complement strand
CCGGGGAGTCACCGGGGGTCGTGTCGAGGCTTGGGACTTGTTGCAGCCCTGTGGACCACGGCGGGGCAAGGCCCACCCCAGTCCCCGGCCAGCAGCTCGGGGCGGCTCTCCTCGTGCGAGAAAAATGTGGGGTCTGGGCGTCAGAGAACCCGGTCGCCAGAGCGCTTGACCGTGCTTTTCTTCTCGCAGGTCCTGGGTATCTCGCCGGAGCCGAGCGGCTCTGCGCGCTTGGCGTCATCGCGCGCGACCGCCTCAGCCCTGCCTCATCTCGGCGACGAGCCCCTCGCCAATGGAGTGGAGAGCATGGATGCGACTTGGCTTGGAGTAGGCGCCCTGCTTACTCGCGGTGTGGCCGTGGCCGCGCTCGCGATCGGTGGCGGCGGGTGCGACGGTGACGGCGGGCTGGGCGTAGGGCAGCGCACTGACGCGATGCTCGCCGACGCCGACGCCGACGCCCCCGACACCGACGCGCCGCGCGCCGACGTCTCCCTCGCCGACGCGACGGCCGAGGACGTCTCCGCCGACGCGAGCCCGCCGGCGGAGTGCGCGGGTGAGGCGATCACCGAGACCGCGGCTGGCCACACATGGACGCTGCGGACCTTCGACCCGCGCTGCGCCGACCCTCTGATCACCAACTGCACCCTCGACGGCGCCTGCCTCAAGGAGCAGAAGGACAACCTCGTCATCGTGCCTGCCCAGGTCACGCGGCCGGAGCTCTGGGTCCACCTCCCCGGGACCGGAGGTAAGCCCACGAATGCAAAGAATATTCTTCGCGCTGCAGCCTTCGCCGGCTACCGAGCCCTCGGCCTCGCCTACCTGAACGAGGTGACCGTCAGTGACCGCTGTACGGATCCAGCGACCGGAGCCGATTACGACGAGGCATGCCCGGAGGAGACGCGCCTCGAGATCATCTACGGCGCGGACACCTCGCCGAGAATCGCGGTCGGCCGCCACGACGGCCTCGTGTCACGCCTTGAGCACGCGCTCGCCTGGATGGATGCGCAGGAGCCGACGCGCGGCTGGGACGCCTACCTCGACGCCGACGGCCATCCGCGCTGGGACCGCATCGGCCTCTCTGGATTCTCCCAGGGCGGCGGCCACGTCGGCCTCATCGCGCGCGACAAGCGCCTCGCCCGCGCCGTGTTTCTCTCTGTCGCCGGCGACTCAACGAAGATCCTCACCGGCGCGTGCGCGGCCGACGGTAGCTGCGCTGGCGGCGGTCGCTGCTGCGATGTCTCCGGCGAGCCCCAGTGCGACTCGCCCCCGGCGAGTGGGGGGCAGTGCGTCGATGCCGGCCTGGCGCCCTGGGTGGAGAGCGGCAGAGGTGGCGCCGGCGCGGCCGCCAGCCGGGCGACCCCCGCGGCGCGGCTCTATGGGCTCGTGAACGTGAGTGAGCCCGCTTGGGTCCAGACCCCGCTCGTCTTCAACGCCTGGGGCCTCAACGCCTGGGGCGGCTTCATCTCGGCTGATCCGAGCGACGGGGCACCGCCGTTTTCGGGGACGCATCAGCTCTCGAGCGCGCTGCCGCCGTGCGGCTCGGGGAGCGCCCACCAGTCGATGGGCGCTGACGCCATCGAGCCCAAGATCGGCGGCTGCGGCGGCGTGAAGCCCGCGATGTTCGACGCCTGGGTCTACATGATGACCCACGAGCAGCCGGAGTGAGCCGCGCGCGATAAGAAGGTGTCCCCATGTTCTCCCGTCGCGTGGCTGGCTCATGTCTTTTCAGGGACTTCCGCGCGTCGGTTT
>CAZNZH010001059.1:0-1747 GCA_964577445.1 uncultured Myxococcales bacterium | reverse complement strand
GGTCTCGGCGATGGGTTCAGTCATGGGCCGGGACACTTAGCAGGCCGGGCGCGGCTTGACCACGCCCCCGGGCGACGGCAGGATCCGCGGCCATGATGAGCTCTCACCGCCCTGTCCTCGCCTCGACGCTGCTCTTTCTCACCTGCGCCGCCGCGCCGTCTTGCGCGGACTCGGCTCCGGTCGGGGGAGGGCTCGTGCTCACCACCGCCGCGCTCGCGGAGTGCGTGCCCAATGAGAACGGGGATTTCCGCTTCCCGTCGAACGCCGACCGCGTCGTGGTGCGGGCCACGGGCGGCCACATCTCGGTGGACGCGCCCATCGTGGGCATCTTCGCCAGCGATGACCCCGACAGCCAGGGGCAAGCGGTCTTGGAGGACGTGCCGGCCGGCGTCGGCGTCGTCATCGAGGTCGTGGCCTGCCAAGGCGCGGCCGCGCCCTGGGGGGGCGTCACCCGCGACGTGCAGGTGTTGGCAGGCAACAAGAACAACGCCGACGTGTTCCTCACGCCGGTCGACGCGGCCGCGTGCATCGGTGGCAAAGGCGTCGCCGAGGCTGACCGCCGGATGAAGTCCGGCCACGCCTTCGCAGCCACCGCGTTCGACGGCGACTTCGCCTACGTGCTCGGCGGGTTCAACTTCTACGATCTGGCGAAGAAAGAGCTGCGCGCGACCACCAGCGTGGATCGGTACGCGCGGATCCAGAGCGGCTTCTCGTCTCTGGCGCCGATGCAGGAGCCCCGGGCGATGGCGGCGGCGCAGCTCGTCTCCAACGACGGCACGATTCGGATTATCGGCGGCGTGAGCGCGATCACCTTCTTCACGGGCGGCGATCGCCCCCCGCTCTTTCCCAGCCCGGGCAGCGCGCCCACGGCCGGCGTGGAAGTCTATGACCCCGCCACCGGCAACCCCATCGCCGGGCCCGACAACCCCCTGCCCGCGCTGCCTGCCCTTGGCGCGGCGCCCGATGGGACGATCGTCGCGGTCGGCGGCATCGAGGACTCGGCCACCTATGCTCGGCGCGTCACGGTCTTTGGGCCGACGGGATCGACCAAGACCTTCGAGCTGCCTTCGGGCCGCTACGGCGCGGTGGTCCTGCCGACCGACGACGGGCACGCGCTCGTCTACGGCGGCAGCGCGACCGGTGACCCGACCGGGGCGGCGGTGTGGCTCGACCTTGGGGCGCCCCCGGCGACGCCGCTGACCGACGCGGTCGTCGGGGGCGTGCCGTTCATGGCCGGCGGGGTCTTCGTGGGTGAGGACTCGGCTGGCTGGCATTTCCTCATCTTGGGAGGCAGCGACATCATGGAGGGCGCTGGCGGCACGCAGTTCACGGCGGGCGCTGTGTCGCCGCGGGCCGTCTTGGTGACCGTGGCGCCATCGGGAGCCGCGATGACGACGCGCGATCTGCTCGCGAAGTCGTCGCTGGACCTCGCCCTCTTTCGGCGCGTCGCGCCGCTGGTCGTGGACTCGGGCGAGCTGGGCGTTCTGCTGGGCGGCGGTCTGACCAGCCTGACCAGCGACCCCGCGTGCCCGGGGGGGGGCGTCAAAGACTGCCTGCCCCGGCAGATCTTGCGGTTGGGGCTGGACACGGCGGCCGGGACGCTCAGCGTGACGGGGACGCCCCATGAGGCCCCGGTGGCCACGCTCGGCGCCGGCCTGGTCGCGCTGGGCGACGCGTCGTGGCTGCTCTCCGGGGGGATCAAGACGCTGGCGGAAGCGGATCCGGTCATCGAAGTCGCCGCGGGGTT